>NZ_JARMMC010000018.1:583110-600985 GCF_036216745.1 Fictibacillus sp. B-59209
CAAAAAGGGGCTGCCTGAAGGTCCTTTCGACTTTCTGGACAGCCCCATCTGCTTTTCGGGCGCTTCATTTGTTACACAAATCTGCCGGCTCTTATCATCGCCAGCGATCCACCCCAAAGTCTATTCAACTATTATTTATTGCAAATGAACAGGGGGCCTTTCATGGGAAGAGGATCTGGTTTCCCGAAGAGATATCCTTGAACAAGATCAACACCGATCTCCTCGCAGTATTCTGCTACCACCTTCCGTTCAATCCCTTCTGCGATCACCTTGATTCGGTAGTCACGCGCTGTTTCCATAATCTGAAGCAGCTGCTTTTGCTGTTCACTCATGATTTCCTCTGACTCAACGATTGATCACAACCGCTGAGCCTTTCAAAAAAACGTATTTTTAGATAAATCGAAAATTTTTTTCATATTGTGAATCAAAGAAGGAATTGCTCTATAATTTCCACCAATTAAATTACTAGATAATTTACCTTATTGCTTCCATTCACATTATTTGCTATATTAAAAATCCTGTGCCAAAAAACCATAAAAAGGAGGATTGAGATGGTATACTGGCTTCTTTTCAAGAAAAGTTTTTCACGCAATATGCAATACCGCCTGTCCCACCTTATTAATAATGCCGCTTCAGCAATCTTCGGCTTTGTTTACATCGCCATATGGACAGGAGTACTGGCTGGAAAAGAACAAAAAAGTCCATACAGTATCATGGACATGACCTATTATATGGGGGCGAGCCAATGCATTCTGTGGATGACCGTATTTTTAACAGCTGGTCTCGGGATTCAGGCAGGCGTAAGAAACGGTGCAATCTCGTTTGAACTTGCAAGACCCACGAACTATTTTTTCTACATAACGAGCCAGGAGGCTGGAAGGATAGGGTATAACGCCCTCTTTAGAAGTCTTCCGATCGGCTTGATTTTCACCTTTACCGTCGGATTTTATACCCCAGAACACTTTCCGGTCTACGTATATACCTTCCTTTCTGTCATCTTAGCTGTCGGTATTTCATTAAATATATTTTATTTGATTGGAATATCATCCTGCTGGACAACTGAAATTTCATGGGCTCACTTTATTAACCTGACCCTGATGTTCTCCCTTGGGGGCCAGATGGTGCCATTGACTTTTTTGCCTGGACCATTGTCACAATTTGCTGGATGGCTGCCATTTGCAGGTGTGGTTTATTATCCTGTGATGATCTATCTTGAAAAAGCCAACAGCTCGGTTCTCCTTATTCAGGGTGGCTGGCTGCTCTTCCTGCTGCTGCTGAATCAGTGGATCACATTCCTTGCCCGGCAAAAGATTGAAATTCAAGGAGGCTGAGTATGAAATTATACATAAAACTCATCAGCGCCAGCATCCGTTCAAGAATGCAGTACAAAATGAATTTCATCTTCTCTATGGTCTCCTATGGCGTGATCATGATGATTGACTTTGTCCTTCTAGCCGCAATTTTGAATCGTTTTGATCAGATTAAAGGCTGGAATATTTATGAGGTGGGTGTTCTCTACGCGATTTCATCGATTTCACTTTCTTTGTACAGAACGATGGCTCCTGAAATCCACGAATTTGAGAAATATATGATAGAAGGAGAATTTGACAGTCTCTTGATTCGGCCAGTCTCTCCTCTCGTTCTGCTCCTTTCAAAAAATCTCGACCTCAGCCGGATTGGTGGTGTTCTGCAGGGTCTGCTTATTCTTTGCCTCTCCCTGTACGGACTTTCCAAGGAGCAGCAACTCGTATTTCTTATCGCTTATCTTCCCGTCATCCTTGTCTGCGGATGGCTCATTTCATTTTCTCTCGCTCTGTTTACGGCGACAATTGCGTTCTGGACACAGCGGATAAAAGATTTTCAGACGTTTACGCTCTATGCACCTTTTAATGCCGCAAACTACCCGATGAACATTTATCCCGGCTGGTTAAAGATCATCTTTTTCACGGTGATACCGGTGGCATTTATGAACTATGTACCTATGCTTTATCTTTTACATAAAGGAGGCAACCTGTACTTTCTGCTGCTTCCAGCTGCCGTGGCTGGCTTATTCTTTTGTGCCTCTTTGAAATTTTGGCATTACGGCATCAAATTTTATCATAGCACTGGAACCTGAGGAGGAATTGAACGATGATTGAAGCACATCAATTAAGAAAGAGCTTTAAAATATACAAATCAAAAAAAGGCATGCTCGGTTCCATGCTTTCGCTGTTTTCCGGGGAATACGAGGAAAAGAACGCCGTAGATTCTATCTCTTTTAAAATAGACGAAGGTGAATTTGTAGGATATATTGGCCCAAACGGCGCAGGTAAATCAACAACGATCAAGATGCTTTCCGGAATTCTCCATCCATCGTCAGGAGAGGCAAAAGTTCTTGGGATCAATCCGCAAAAGAACCGAAAAATGCTTGCTCAAAATATTGGCATTGTTTTTGGCCAGCGGACACAGCTTTGGTGGGATCTTCCTGTTATAGACTCGTTTGATATTTTGAAACACATGTACAAAATAGAAGACCGCCATTATCAAAGATTCTTGAAACACTATGATGATATCCTTGATATCAGCCAATTTCTTCAGACTCCAGTCAGAAAATTATCCCTCGGTCAGAGGATGCGTGCAGACCTTGCGGCGGCAATGATCCACAACCCGCCTGTCTTGTTCTTAGATGAGCCAACCATCGGCCTTGATATTGTAGCTAAGCATAAAATCCGGGAGTTCCTGCAGGAAATGAATAAATCGGAAAATAAAACCGTCGTCCTTACCACACACGACATGGACGACATTGAACAGTTATGCAGCAGGGTCATTGTCATTAACCAGGGAAGGATGGTATTGGATGGATCTTTGGAGGAACTGCGTAATCATATTGGTCTTCCCAGTATTCTTACCGTCACCTATGAACAACCACCTGAACTGCAAGTGGTTTATGGTATTGAGAGGACAGAAAGTAACGGCCGTGAATGTACCGTCTTGTATGATCGCTCTAAAATTTCTTCACCAGCTCTATTGCAGGAGATCTCAAAGTGGGGCACTCCACTCGACATACAGATGAAAGAACCGGATATAGAAGAAGTGATTCAGAACATTTACTAATGCAAACACAAAAGACGGATGTGAGACTGCTTGTCTCTCATCCGTCTATCCGTTTTTGTGCCTTAATGTGTCTTTTCCAAAAGAAGCCATTCTTCCAGCTGTTCATAGACGTTCATCGCATCTTCAATTCCCCGTTCATATAGGGCGTGGAGCTTTACAGGATTGCGTTCTGCTCTTCCTACATCCAGCTTCTGCTTTGGCCTGATTACAAATACTTCATTTTTCTTCTCAAGTTCTTCAATATAATCCAATGTTTCATTGTAATGTTTATAACGGTTCAGCAAAACATCAGACATCCCCGGCTGTGATTGGTATACCCTTCTCGCCAGCCATTCCATTTTTGTTTTACGTTTTCTGTAGCCTTCATTCTGTGTTAAAACAATGACGTTCCTTTTGTTTCCGTCTGCTTTTGCCTTTTTGACTGGAATAGGGTCAGCCACTCCGCCATCCAGCAGTTTTTTTCCATGGTACTCGATGACAGGTGCCATAAACGGTAAAGATGCGGAAGCTCGAAGAACGGTAAGAATATGCTCTTGATGATCCGCCTTTTCAAAATAAACCGGCAGTCCTGTCTCACTGTCAGTCGTTCCGATCACGAA
Source organism: Fictibacillus sp. B-59209 (assembly GCF_036216745.1). Classification (NCBI taxonomy): domain Bacteria; kingdom Bacillati; phylum Bacillota; class Bacilli; order Caryophanales; family Fictibacillaceae; genus Fictibacillus; species Fictibacillus sp. B-59209. The sequence continues at coordinate 586,803 of NZ_JARMMC010000018.1, forward strand.
ACGTTCTGTCGCACGTTCAAACGTTTCAAAATCAAAAGGGACATGTTTCTTGGGAATTTCATCAAAAATCAAGTCCATCCCGAAAAGCCCTTTGCGTTTCAACAATAGATTTTTATAAGAAATGTACTCTGGATGTCGTACAAAATCGATATTAACAACCCGGTTTCTCCCTCTTTGCCTTGAAAGATAGGAGGTGGCATTGCAGGCCCCGGCAGAAACGCCAATGACATAAGGAAAATACAATTCCTTGTCCATAAAATAATCAAGCACTCCTGCTGTATAAACGCCCCTCATTCCCCCGCCTTCCAGGACAAGACCCGTTCCTTTCATGCTGTGATACCTCTTTTCTCTATAATAGTTCACTATATGTAATATTTTATCAAAAGGCCAATAAAATGCTCTGCACTTTGGCTATCTTTGATTAAAATAATTTTCCAGCCCATTTACGATTCCGCTTACCGCATTCTCCTGAAAGCCTTGTGTTTCTGCCTGCAGCTCGTCTTGCCGGTTCGATAGAAATCCTAATTCAATTAGGGCTGCGGGACGCTGGTTCTCCCTTATTACATAATAATCTCCGAATTTCGCCCCTCTGTCCTTCAGGTTTGTTCCACCGTTTAATATTTCCGCCTGGATGGATTGAGCAAGTTCTTGATCTCCTGATTTATTATAAAAGGTAGATAATCCGCTCACATCCGGGCTAAGAGATGAATTATAATGAATACTGATAAAAGCATCCGCAAACACAGACTCGCTTTGGAACACTCTGTTCGCCAATGAAAAATAATCATTATTCATCCTGGTCATCATAACAATGGCTCCAGCCGCTCGCAGTTTTTCTGCTGCAAGCAAACCTGTGCGAAGCGTCAGTTCTGATTCCAGAGTAGAATGGAACGCCCCTTTTGCTCCCCTGTCAACACCGCAGTGACCCGTGTCAATTACAATCCGCTTACCATTAAGGCTACCACTCCGGTAAGCTTCTTGTGTGCTAAATGAACGATTCGCTACGACATTCCATATTCCTGCTTCGTAATGCTTCTCTCTATTTCCAATTCCTCTCTTTTTTAAATAAACAGCGGACACCCATCCTGTTTTACCGTGAAATTCAATATGCGCCCACCCATTTCTTTCGGAAAGGACTGACAGTATTTCCCCTCCTCTTACGGACCCAATCACTGGAGCAGAGATGGAATCAATTTTCCTGACGTTCAAATGATCAGCAGCGACAAATGCTTCTGCATCTGTGCTCGCTTGAAGTGCCGGTGGACTCAGTGTTTGGCTGATGCACATCAGCATGACAATACCGATCTGTACTTTTTTCACAGTTTCTTCAGCCCCATTCATTTTTTAAAATGATATGGAGAATAATTCTACAGCCTATTAATGAAACCTTCTCTCTGCCAGAATGACACAAAGGTTCCTACAGGCTGCCCAATTTCCTTTTTTTATGACAAGAAAGCGGACAAGCTCTAAAAAGCTCTGTCCGCCTCACATTCTATATTAGGCCTGCATGTTTTAAACCGTGCCAAATCCCATCTTCACCAACTGGTTTCGTAACATAATGGGCTGCTTTTTTCGCTTCAGGCCTTCCGTTGCCCATCGCAATCCCCATACCTGATGATTGAAGCATTTCGATATCATTTAAGGCATCACCGAAAGAAAACGTATCTTCTCGTTTTATCGTTGTGCGTTTCAGAAGTTCTTCAATCCCTTTTGCTTTAGAACCTCCAAACGGCATTACATCGATCGCGTGGTGATGCCAGCGGATAAAATCAAAGGTTCCTTTATAATCATTTCTGTACGGCTGCTCAAACTCTTCATCACAAAAAAGAAGCGCCTGATAAACATCATTGCTATGATAGTAAGTCTCATCGAACGAAGGATATTCAGTTAGTAAATGTTTCGTACTTTCATATACCACATCAGCGTATTCATTATTGGTCGTTGCTTTTGCGTGATCCAGGAAAACAAGAGGATGTTCCGATTGGACAGCAAGCTTTTCAAGTTCCTTCAGCCTTTCTACATCCAGTGTTGCTTTGTAGATGACTTCTCCCTTGAAAACAACATACGACCCATTAAAGCTGATAAACGAGTCCATTTCGAGTTCCTTCAATAAGTGTGCAAACATAAAAGGCGCCCTGCCAGTTGCTATTCCGGTATGAACACCGTTCTTTCGAAGCTGATGGAGGGCTTCCTTTGTGGAATCCGGAATTCTCCCTGTACTTTCATCGATCAGTGTTCCATCAATATCAAAAAATACCATCTTTTCTCTCATATCTATCACTCCTTATCCTCTTTCTATGATGAATTTCCGCCGTTAATCTGTCAACTAAGTACAACAAAGACGCTTCACCGTAAAATAGAAGAACTCTCCAAAATGGAGAGTTCTTTCGAATTAAGAATTTGAATTGGCCGTCGTTTGAATATTTTTCCGTTTTCGATTGATCACAATGCTTTGAACCGTCATGAAGATGTTACCGACAATCCAGTACATGGGCAGTACTGCAGAAAGCCTCCAGGCAGAAAAAACGATGATCATCGGCATAATGTAGCCCATCATCTGGATCTGGGGATTCACTTGCTCAAGCTGTCTATTGATTATCTTATATTGAATAAACGTGGTAATAGCCGCAATAATCGGCAGAATGTGTGTTGGATCGGGTGTACCCAGGTTAAACCATAAGAAATTATGTGCCGCGATTTCTTTCGTCCGTATAATCGCATAATAGAATGCCAGCAAAATCGGCATCTGGATCAGCAAGGGCATACATCCCATAGACACGGGGTTAACACCATGCTTTTGGTAAAGGGCCATAACTTCCTGCTGCATTTTTGTTTGAGTTTCTCTGTCTTTGCTTTTATATTTTTCTCGAATCCGCTTCATTTCCGGCTGAAGCTCTTTCATTTTTTGCTGATTTTTTGTCTGGGAAAGTGTAAAAGGCAATAAAATACAGCGAATAATGATCGTCAAAAAGATGATAGCCAGTCCATAATTTCCGTTAAAGAAGGTGGCCACAAACTGAATCACTTCTGAGAAGGGATAAACAAAATAATGGCTCCATACCCCGTGGCTCTGTGCGTTAACAGGTGCTCTGCTGCAGCCTGCAAGTACCCATATTCCTAATATCATTGTAAAAAATTGTAATCCGCGTGTAAGTCCTGATCGTTGTTTCTTTCTGTTCATTCCATTTCCTCCTTGTTGGTTTTGCGTCTGAGTGATTCAACAAGAAGGAGTGGCTGTCATTATCATCTGGTGCTTCTTTCCGGTATTTCCTGTGTGTTATATGATTCCTTATAAAACAGAAGTTTTGGAACAGACTTGGATTCAATCGTATCTTAAGTGTTCTGTTCTGATCGGAAATCTTCAGCTGGCTCCTTTTCTTTATCGTTTCTGGGCACTGCATTATGATATGTCTGCTGATACCAAGCAGAGCCAGTGTTAATCCCAATGAAATCAGCATAACGTCCATTTCACATAGCAGTTCAAATATCGGCTCGATCGGACTCACCCCCTTTTGTTAACAGTATACCCTCTTATGGCCTAAAATGATAGTGAACATCAAGTGACGGTAGAAAGTCTAAACACAAATAAACGCCGTGTGGGAGGTCATCACGGCGTCTAATCAAATATAGGGGGATAAGATACTATACGAAAATACGAATGAAACGTGACTCCAAAAAAATTTTCTTTTTCATGCATATTTTCAAAGTGGTAATACAAACTAGTAGTACAAGGAGGTGATACATATGGCACGTAACAACTCTTCAAACGAACTAGTAGTAGCTGGTGCTCAACAAGCTCTTGACCAAATGAAGTATGAAATCGCTTCTGAATTTGGTGTGCAACTTGGACCCGACACTTCTTCACGCGCTAACGGATCTGTTGGTGGTGAAATCACTAAGCGTCTTGTACAAATGGCTGAACAACAACTTGGTGGCGGATTCCGTCGTTAATCTTAACTCTCCCAAAAGCGAAAAAGGGTGGGACAATCCTCCACTCTTTTTTGCATGGCAAGAAAAGGGCAAGCTAAGGTCCGACCAGCGCTGGTGCCAAGCATTGCATCCAAAAACCAGCCTGCAATCTGCAGACTGGTCTATTATCATCAGCTATGAAAGATTAAAAATAATAAGCCAGGGTTCTCGTATCCCTGGCTGGAAAAAGGTAACTTTATTATAACATGACGAAACCAGATTTATAAAGAAAAGACTTTCACAAAACAGATTTTAATATTCCCATGGCTTTTGCGTGCCGAATTCTTCAGCAAGTTTTTTACTGCTTTCCCTTCTTTTTCTCCGGTTGACAGCCCGTTCCTCTGCACCTTGATGAAGCCACTTTTCCTCTTCAGACTCTGGAATAGCTTTTGGCACTGGCGTTGGTTTACCATCTTCACCCAGTGCGACAAACGTCAAAAAGGAAACTGCACAAACCTTTCTCTCGCCTGTAAATAAATTCTCAGACGTGATTTTTACAAAAACCTCCATCGACGTTTTGTGCGTCCACGTCACAAAAGATTCCAGGCAGACTGAATTTCCTACTCTGATTGGATGCAAAAAATCGACCGAATCGGTTGAGGCGGTTACCACATTGCAGCGTGCATGGCGGATCGCTGATATCGCAGCCACATCGTCAATATATGCCATCAGTTTGCCGCCAAACAAAGTTCCATGATTATTCGTATCCGGCGGAAGAACCACACTTGATTTTACTGTTCTGGATTCTCGAACAAATTTCTCATTTAATTTCATGCTTTTATATCACACTCCTATGTACCATTATATGAAAAAAACCTCTGCAATAGGGCAAAGGTTTTGTAAAAGGTGCTATTTCTTTACAACATCATGTCCGCCGAACTCGTTTCGAAGAGCCGCCACCACTTTTCCGTGGAAAGTGTCATCCTCGAGCGACCTGAACCTCATAAACTGAGACAGAGCAATAACTGGGGCTGTAGCCTGATAGTCAAGCGCCGCCTCAATCGTCCAAATGCCTTCTCCTGAAGAATTCATCACACCCCGTATATCTTCAAGTTTCGGCTGTTTGGAAAATGCGTTCTCCATTAGTTCCATCAGCCAAGAACGGATGACTGATCCATTATTCCAGACCTTTGCGACTGCTTCATAATCATAGTCAAAATCACTTTTATCCAGAATTTCAAACCCCTCCGCGATCGCCTGCATCATTCCGTATTCAATTCCATTATGCACCATTTTTAAGAAATGACCGCTTCCTGCTTTTCCTGTTTTCATAAAACCGTTTTCTATTGAAATTTTTTCATAGAGCGGAGCAACATAATCCACGGCTTCTTCATCCCCGCCGACCATGACACAAACACCATGGCGTGCTCCTTCAGTACCTCCGCTCGTTCCGCAGTCCACTAAATGAATTCCTTTTTCTTTTAATTCTTCGTAACGTCTAAGTGTATCCTTGTACTTTGAATTCCCTGCGTCAATGATGATGTCGCCTCGGTCCAGATATGGTACCAGTTCACTGATCACACTGTCTACAGCAGGGCCTGCAGGAACCAATAAAATAATCGCCCGGCGTCCGGTAAAACCCTTTGCTAAATCTTCAAGTGTCTCCACCCCGAGTGCACCTTTTGAAGAGATTTGATCTACCGTTTCTTTATTGGTATCATAAGCAATCACCTTAAAATCATGATCAATCATATTCTGTGCAATATTAAAACCCATTTTCCCCAGACCCACTAATCCGATTTCCATATGAATCACATCCTCTTCATTCTTTGACAATGCCTGCTTCATTAGTTATTCCACAATTAATACTCCTTTAACCTGAAATCAGCGAATGAATCTCCTGAGGTTGGCAACGCTAAAAAATGGGAGGTGATCATGTGACGAAGAAAAGCAGTGGTAAGGGCCAGGCTGCCAGCAGTGTAACACCTCAAGGAAAAGGTGATACTGAATTCGCAGCAGATCCGCAAACCAAGCTTGAAAATGCAGCAAAGAAAAGCAATACGAAAAGATAGAACATTGATCCTGACAAAATGCACAGTGTGATGCTTAACGCTCGTGCATTTTGTCATGTGTGCCCTTATACTTTCCTTATAAAAAGAAATGAGGGGTTTTGATGAAGAACAGAATCATAGAAAACAGAAGTTCGGCAAAAACCTTCCTGCAAACAACAGGATCCCTGCTCTTTATTGCAGGCATTCTGGGTTATTCCGGTAAGCTTTCTATGCCCGCCTATCTGTCTTACAGCGCTGCTGGTATTGGGATTTTGTTAACAATTGCCAGCGCTTTCAAAAAGTAATCCTCAATTTTATGTAAAATGTCTTGATAGTTGAACGATATATAAACTAGAACAACTATTTTAAATATGATTGAGGATACATCCATGGCTAAGGTTAAACGGCATGAACTACTATTATTGTCCATCAACAAGAAAAAACGCTTTACATTAAAAGAACTCGCAGAAGAATTTAAAGTTTCAACCCGAACCATTCAAAGGGACCTGCTTTCCCTGATGGATATGGGACTGCCAATTGTGTCTGAATTCGGTCCCCACGGAGGATATAAACTTGAAAACGAAAGAATTCTGCCGCCAATCGGTTTTACAGAGTCTGAGGCACTTGCTTTCTTATTTGCTCTGCAGCCCTACAAAAAGAGCCTATCGTTCCCTTTCAGAAGGGAAGCTGTCTCTGGGCACGATAAATTTATCAACTACCTTCCCGATGATGCAGTCAAAAGGTTCGAAGAAATTCAAAAAAGATTGCTCATCCACCTGCCTTCCTACCCTGATCCCGTACCTTTCTTGCCTCTTTTTCTGGACGCATCATTGGAGCAGTGCCTGGTCACCGCGCACTATGAGCTGGGAGGGAACACCAAGCTCGGCAGACTTCAGCCAATCGGGATCTATTGTGACTGCGGCAGCTGGTACAGCCCCTGTTACAGCCATACAGAGAACGAATTTCAAGTGATTGATTTAAAAGATGTAAAACAAGCAGCAATTCAAATTGAACATCAAGCTTTAATGGATTTCTCAGAAGTGACGATCACGAATTGGCCAGATCTTCTTCCGCCTTCCAAAAAGCTTCAGTTACATATTAAATTAGAAGGCGAAGGCATTCAGAAGGCTTTGAGACATCCCTCTCTCTCTTCTCATGTCATACAAGAGACCGATGACAGCGGGCTCATTTCTATGTATATACTGACAAATGATATTCACAGATTTGCAGAATTAATATGGTCCCTCGGCAGCGATGCCCTGGTCGTACAACCGGCTGAAATCGCAGAGATTATACGGAAAAAGACGGAGCTCATGAGCAGAAACTATGAACGGATTCAAACCTTTTAAAAAGTTTGAAAGTCTTTTTACTCATAAAAGTTGCCAAAAAGGAGTATAATGTAAGTATTACACTTAAGGGGGATACCCATGGCCTTTTTTTCCAAAAACCCGATCGAACCAGTTCCTGACGTAGAAACGAAAGTATGGGCATGTGAAAATGAGGAGTGCACATGCTGGATGAGAGCAGATTACTCTCTGCAGGAAACACCAAAATGCCCGATTTGCAAATCAAAGATGGCTCAAGAAATCCGCATGCTCCCCGAGCTAAAATAAAGATGAAACAGGATCATATTTAAGTCCCTGGACTTATAATATGATCCTTTTTTCTTGCTATTCCCTATGTTTATCGATAAGTCCATCCGGGTATAGAAGATGAAAAGGAGGAATTCGACAATGAACAATCAAACAACGAAAACAACTGACACCAAAGACAAAACCAACTTTACCAAAGGTGTTCTTGTTGGGGGGCTGGTTGGAGCCGCAACCGCTCTATTACTGACTCCAAAATCCGGAAAGGAAATGCGCCGGGATTTATCCAATCAAACATCTAATCTAAAAGAAAAAACGATCCAAATGAAGGACGAAGCAAAATTGAAAACTCGTCTGGGAACAATGGCTGGGAAAGAAAAGGCTTCTAACATGGTGGGAAGCGTGAAAGATATAACCAGTCAAATGACTTCTCAAGCTAAGGAAAAGATTAATTCGATGAAAAACAAAAATGAGAATTCGGCTGTTTCACCAACCACTCAAAACGATCCCGAAATACCACCTTCTCCTGAGGCATCTAAAGAAACACTCGGAGAATAATACAAACTATAGCCCAGCTCTTTAGCAGCTGGGTTTTTTTATGTTTTTTTCACGCGCTCCTCTATCATCTCTTTCTTTTTAAGAGTGTATTCTTCATAATATCTGTTCTCTTTTAATACATTAGGTAGAGATATATTATGGGGGGGTGTTGATATGCACATCCATGTGGTTCAGCAGGGTGACAGCCTATGGGGTATTGCCCATCACTATGGTGTTGATCTTCAAGTCATCATGAACGAAAACGATGTAAGAGATCCCAATTCACTGGTTATCGGCCAGGCACTGGTGATCCCTCCTCCCTTTCCGCGCTATCGTGTACAGCAAGGCGATACCCTGTATTTAATAGCCGGCCGATGGGATACCTCCGTTCAAGCCATTGTGGACCGGAACAATATAGAAAAGACGGCTTATATTTATATAGGCCAAGAACTCATCATCCCCGTCCATGTTGTGCACCCAGGCGACAGTCTGTATGTGATTTCCATGAAGTATGGCGCAAGCATTCAAGGAATCGCCGAAGAAAATAATTTATCGGCTGCACATATTATTTATCCCGGACAAAAACTGACCATTCCTTTCGAGAGGCCGGTAAAAGAAATCAATGCCTACATCAGCAGCTATACCCCCGCTATTCAAAAAGAAATACATTCAAAAGGAAAATATTTAACGTATATTACGCCTTTCAGCTATACCATCAACAAGGACGGGACACTTAACCCTCCAAAAGACGAAGTCGTCCTTCCCGCAGCCAAATCAGAAAGCATTTCTCCTTTAATGGTAGTGACCAACTTTCAAAACGGGACATTCGATACTGAACTCATCAGCGCTGTTCTTTCGGACACCAGCATTCAGAGTAAACTGCTTAACACTATTCTTTCGGTCATGAAGAACAAGGGATATAAAGGGGTTAACTTCGATTTTGAATACATTAGCCCTAACCAGAGGGAAGCTTACAACCAGTTTCTAAGGCGGACCGTATCCTTATTTAAACCTCTTGGATATATCACATCCACCGCGCTCGCTCCAAAGCTTAGCGCAGGACAAAAAGGAATTCTCTATGAAGCTCATGATTATCGGGCACATGGTGAAATCGTAGATTTTGTCATTGTTATGACGTATGAATGGGGATGGATCGGCGGCAAACCGATGGCGGTTGCACCTTTAAGCGAAGTAAAGAAAGTCCTGGAATATGCATTGACTGAAATACCAGCTAACAAGCTTGTCATGGGTGTCCCTCTGTATGGCTATGATTGGAAGCTGCCTTTTGTTCAAGGAACGTATGCTCAGACTGTCTCTCCCCAAGAAGCGGTCGACCGGGCTCGACGTTACGGAGCATCGATTCAATATGATGAGAAGGCTCAATCGCCCTTTTACAATTATTATGATGGAAGCGGCGCCCAGCATATCGTATGGTTTGAAGATGCAAGGAGCATAAAAGCAAAATTCACCACAGCCAAACAGTATCAATTAAGAGGCATCAGCTATTGGCTTTTGGGGCCAGCATTTCCTCAGAACTGGTATGTTCTTCAAAATGAGGTCAAACCAAAAAAATAGAAAAGCGCAATATTCTTACAAAAAAGCAGCTAGGCGTGTAAATGGCCTGCTGCTTTTTATGCTAAACCCACCACATATCTGCAGGAGTTTCTTCAATCATCACATCATTTAAATTTTTCACCGCGCGGGCAAATCCTTCGTTTATGGACATAAGGGGATCCTCATGCTCAATGCTGACCACATAGTCATAACCATAGGTACGAAGCGCGCTGATCATATCGGACCATTCCTGTACGCTGTGTCCGCATCCTACTGAACGGAAACTCCACGCACGGGATTGAACTTCACCATACGGCTGCATGTCAGTCAATCCATATAAGTTCACATTATCCTGATCAATATAAGTGTCTTTGGCATGGAAATGATGGATAGCATTCTCTTTGCCTAGTATTTTGATAGCCGCTATCGGATCAATCCCCTGCCACCACAGATGGCTTGGATCAAGGTTGGCACCAATGGCATCACATGTTTTTTGACGAAGTTTCAACAATGTGTAAGGAGTATGAACGAGGAATCCCCCATGCAGTTCAAGGCCAATTTTTACGTTCTTGTCCTTGGCATACTGTCCCCACTCATGCCAGTAAGGAATCAGTTTTTCTTCCCATTGCCATTTTAAGATGTCGCCATATTCATTCGGCCAAGGTGTAACCGGCCAGTTTGGGTATTTCGCTCCTTCATGATCCCCAGGTACGCCTGAAAAACAGTTGACGACAGGCACTCCTAGCAGATTAGCAAGATCGACGGTTTTAACAAACGTGTCATGAGATTGACGGGCAAACTCCTGGTCAGGAGAGAGCGGATTTCCATGGCAGCTGAGAGCACTGATCGTTAGATCTCTTGATTTCACCTGATGGAGAAAATTCTTTCGTTTCTCTTCACTGTCCAAAAGTTCATCTAAGTTGCAATGTGCGTTTCCCGGGTAATTCCCTGTCCCGATCTCCACGGCCTTAACGCCGGCTTTCTTCACATGATCGAGCATTTGTTCAAACTGCATATCTGAAAATAATACGGTAAATACACCTAACTTCATTGACTCTCCACTTCCTTTCGATAATCAAGTTTAACGCTGCTCCCAGTAAGGCTGCTTTTATAGATGGCTTCAATAAGCATAGAGACCATTCGTGCTTCCTCCGGCTTGACGACCTGTTCAGCCAGGCCGAGACAGCAGTCTACAAAATTCTCCGCCTGCGGATTTCCAGGGTTTTCATCACCTGGAATAAAGGATGCCTCAGAATTAAGGAGCATGCCGTGTTTTGCCTGATTCAAGTGAAAAGGAAAAACATCCAGCCCGCCTTTTTCACCAGAAATGCTAACATTCTCCACATCATCTTTAATGTTGGCTGACCATGAGGTTTCTAATAAAAGAGACGCACCGTTTTCAAAACGGATGTACCCTGTTACATGGTCATCCACTTCAAATGTTTTATGGTCAAACTCACCCCAAAGATTAACTTGGTCAGGAGTACGGCTCAAAAGATTATATTGAGAGCCCATGACTTCCACAGGAACAGGATTGCCCATCAGCCATAAGGACAAGTCCAGCAGATGACAGCCATAATCGATCAGGCTTCCCCCTCCCTGCAATTCTTTATTTGTAAAGACTCCCCAGCCTGGAACCTTTCTTCTTCTGAGCCCCTGGGTTCTGATGACAAGCGGCTCGCCGATCTCACCTTCTAGCATCACCTTTTTGGCAGCCTGGGCATTTTTCATAAAACGATAGTGATAAGCGATGGAAAGAATTTTGCCTGATTCTTTTGAAGCCTGAATCATCCGGTCACATTCTTCGGTAGACAGCGCCATTGGTTTTTCACATAACACATGGACACCGGCATGGAGTGCCGCTACCGCAATTTCTGCATGAAACTTGTTTGGAGTTGATATGATTACGGCATCAATGTGAGGAAGCATCTCATGATAATTCTCATACACAGATGGAATATCATACTTCTCTGCAATCTGTTCAGCACGATGAACGTTTAAATCACTTACACCCGTAATCACTGCCTTTTCAGCTAAATTTTGAATGGCTGGAATATGCCTTCCTTCAGCGATTCCTCCGACCCCAATCAAGCCTACTTTTAGCAGATTCATGCGAGCACCCCGTTTTCGAGACTCACTGTCTTCTTCGTTTCGCTTGCTTTTAGTGCAGCAATAATGACAGCAAGAGACCGTTTTCCTTCTTCTCCGGATACAGCTGGCTCTGTGTCGTTCAGGATGCAATCTGCAAACTTGCCGATCACGCGTGAATCATTCTGGCCCCCTGAATCATTCGTCTGAATCTGGCCCAGAGAGTAGTTTACAGTTGAACCATCTTTGTATTGAGCGATCAAAGAATACTCAGGGCTTTCCTCGAGGCGCAAAATTCCTTTCTCTCCATAAATAATAGTAGAGTTGTCCTCTTTTGAGACATAGGACCAGCTCGCTGCAAGTGTTCCGATCACTCCGCTTGCTGTTTTTAATATACATACCGCTGTATCATCTACGGTAGCGTTTTTCTTTGAAGATGTTTCCACAAAAGATGCCACTTCATCCACTTCTTCACCTAATATGAAGCGGATCAGATCTGTTTTGTGAACACCAAGGTCTCCCATCGCTCCGATAAATGCTTTTTCTTTTTTGAAAAACCAGCTGTCCGTGCCTTCTGCGCTCCATGTTTCTGGCCCAGGATGTCCGAATGCTGTTCTAAAGCTGTAAACCCTGCCCAGTTCTCCACCAGCGATCAATTCCTTCGCTTTTTCATGAGATCGGACAAAACGCTGATTATGAGCGATCATTAGTTTTTTCCCGTTTTTCTCACTGGCAAGGATCATTTGCTCTGCTTCCTCAAGTGAAGTCGCCATCGGTTTCTCGCATAAAACATGCTTGCCGCTGTTTAATGCAGCAACGGAAATGGGCGCATGAAGGTAATTGGGTGTGCACACACTGACAGCTTCAATTTCAGGATCATTAAGCAGATCTTCATAAGAATAGTACGCTTTTGCACCGTATTCTTTGGCAATGTGATCCGCTCGTTCATGATTAATGTCGCATACTGCTGCAATGATGGTTTGTGAATTGTTTTTATACTCTGGTAAATGTCTGTGCTGAGCGATGCTTCCGCATCCAATGACTCCAACTTTAATCATCCTGTCTTCCACTCCTTTTAGTTTTGATTGGCACCAATTGCTTCAAGAGGTTTTGCATTCCCGTAAACCGGTTTATCGCTTCCTGCAGGTTTTGCCCATTGAACGGCATTTAAAATGACCTTTTGTACATCGGCATTATGATAGGTAGGATAGGTTTCGTGTCCCGGACGGAAATAAAAAACTTTTCCTTTCCCGCGCTTGTATGTGCACCCGCTCCTGAACACCTCTCCGCCTTCAAACCAGCTGACGAAAACCAGTTCATCAGGAGCCGGGATATCAAAATGCTCTCCGTACATCTCTTCTTGAGGCAACTCAATATATTCACTGATTCCAGAAGCAATCGGATGGGATGGATCGACTACCCATAGACGTTCTTTTTCATCTGCTTCCCGCCATTTCAAATCGCAGGAAGTGCCCATTAGTTTTTTAAAGATTTTTGAGAAGTGTCCAGAGTGAAGGACAATTAATCCCATACCATCCAGAACACGCTGATAAACGCGCTCTACTACTTCCTCTTTTACTTCATCGTGTGCTATATGTCCCCACCAGACAAGAACGTCTGTCTGATCAAGAGTCTGCTGGCCTAACCCGTGTTCTGGCTCATCAAGAGTTGCGGTATCTGCGTCTACCCCTGCTTTTGATAAAAATTGCTGGATGGCACCGTGAATTCCTTCAGGATACACCGAGCGTACAGCCGGATTTTTGTTCTCATGGCGATTTTCATTCCAGATGGTAACCTTCATTGCGTTCCACTCCTTCTATTTATGTAAGAAATAACCTCTTCTGTTTATAAGTAAACGTTTACGTATCAGACGAGGTAGAACCTTTATACTTTTCAGAATGTAAACGTTTACCTATATTTTACGGCACATTACTCGTTTGTCAAATGTTAAAATACAGTAACTTGAATTTATTTTCATCGGCAGCAGGTTTTAAAATCCTGATAAGGGCTATAGTTACCATACAGTCTCATTTAAAGGAGAGAAACATATAATGGATAACCATAAAAAACAAAAGGAATTGCTTGATCGAAACGACAAAGAGAATGCCTTTAAACAGAGCCAGGAAAAACAACTGGAGCGGGATCAGCTCGTCATGCCTGCTGATGAACTTCCGTTAGAAGATTTTGAAGATGAACAAAATGAGGAAAGAAATAAAAAAGCTACAAAGAAAACTTCGTCATCAGAAAGAAAACTAAACCCTCCTGAGGGTGATCGTTAATTCTCGGAGAATAACGTAATCCTAATTATAAAATGGGGCTGTCCAAGAAGTCTGTAAGCTGTTGATTTCCGTTCCAGGCTGCTCGCTTTCCGCGGGGCGTGCGGTGAGCCTCTTGGTGCTAGCACCGGCGGGAGTCTCACCTGTCACGCTAGTCCCGCAGGACAAGGAAAGCTTCG
>NZ_JARMMC010000019.1:0-92272 GCF_036216745.1 Fictibacillus sp. B-59209
CGCAGGCGCTTGCGCCAAGAGGCTCACCGCACGCCCCGCGGAAAGCGAGCAGCCTGGAGCGGAGATCAACAGCTACCAGACTTCTTGGACAGCCCCTTTTACAATTTAGGAAGAATGAACAACCGAATGTTTTTTCAGTTCGTTCATGAACTCGTGGAATTGTGGAATATTCATTTGCTGTGCAGAGTCAGATAGAGCAACAGCTGGATCCGGATGAACTTCAGCCATTACGCCGTCAGCACCGATCGCTAGCGCTGCTTTTGCCGCAGGAAGCAATAGATCCCTTCTTCCGGTAGAGTGGGTCACATCGACCATAACTGGAAGGTGAGTTTCTTTTTTAAGAATCGGAACAGCAGAGATATCGAGCGTATTCCGTGTTGCTTTTTCATACGTACGGATTCCGCGCTCACAGAGAATGATTTGGTCGTTTCCTTGAGCTAGGATGTATTCTGCTGCGTACATGAACTCTTCAATCGTTGCAGATAGACCGCGTTTTAATAATACTGGCTTTCTGATCGCGCCAGCTGCTTTTAAAAGTTCGAAGTTTTGCATGTTGCGTGCACCGATTTGAACGACGTCCACATAATCCAGAGCTTCTTCCAGATCGTTTGGATTTAAAATCTCACTGATAACAGCGAGGTTCTCTTCATCAGCAACTTGTCTTAAGATTTTAAGTCCTTCCATGCCAAGACCTTGGAAATCATAAGGAGAAGTACGGGGTTTAAACGCTCCGCCGCGCATAAGCGTCAATCCTTGATCTTTTAATGCTTTTGCCACTTGTTTGACCTGATCGTAGCTTTCAACCGCACAAGGTCCCATCACAAAATGCTGCTCACCTGTTCCAATAAGCTCGCCTTTTATGTTTATAATGGTATCATCAGGTTTCTTTTTACGGGAAACCAGCAGCGCTTTACGGTTATCATCTTCCTGCAGCTCCAGGCTGGCTTTGAAAATTTGTTTAAAAATATATTGAAGGGTAGACGTTTCGAACGGCCCTTTATTACGGTCTTCAATCAGATCAAGAAGCTTGCGTTCACGTACAGGGTCAAAACGCTTAACACCCTGCATTTCTTTTAATTTTCCAATCTCTTGTACGATGGAAGCACGGTCGTTTAACAAATCAAGAATCTTTTGATCGACGGATTCGATCTCACTGCGAAGTTCTTCCAGTTCTTTTGACATCCTAAGCTCCTCCTCATGATTTATAAAATTGGTGTTTACTCCTTCAAAATTGTTTCTTTCATAAGGGCGGCGCCGGCCCTTTTTCGAATAATTTTTTGAGTATTGTTTGCTACTTTAAAGCACGATAGTATATCTTGTCAAGGGGTTATTTTCAGATTTCTTCAAAGGCTTTGTTAATTTTCAAAAATATGGGCCATCCCCCTTTACAATCGCCTCTAACCGTGTTAAAACTTGATATAATACAATTAAACGATCGCAATGACAGGCAACAGTAGTATTCTTCTCCCTGTTTTAAGAGAGCTGGTGGACGGTGCGAACCAGTACAAAGGAGAATGCGAATTACACCCTCGAGCTTCCTTTTTGAACGATCTTGTTTCATGGTTCAGTAGAAAAGGACGGTTTACTCCGTTATCCGTGAATGAAGTGGCGGAATGTTTTTTTCCGCAATGAGGGTGGTACCGCGAATAAATTCGTCCCTGCTATTTATAGCAGGGACTTTTTTGTATTTCTAAAGAAAAATAAGGAGGCAATATTATGAGGTATTTAACTGCCGGAGAATCACACGGCCCGCAGCTCACAACTATACTGGAAGGCATTCCATCAGGACTGCCACTGACAGCAGCAGAGATTAACGAAGAACTCTCCCGCAGGCAGAAAGGGCATGGCCGCGGAAGAAGGATGCAGATTGAAAAGGACCAAGCTATTATCAACAGCGGTGTCCGCCACGGCTATACGCTCGGATCTCCGATAACTCTTGCCGTAGAGAACCGGGATTTTAAACACTGGACGAAGATCATGGGGGCTGAACCTTTGGAAGAGGACAGTGATGAAGTAAAACGCCAGATCACAAGACCTAGACCGGGGCATGCTGATCTAAACGGAGCCATCAAGTATAACCATAGAGATATGAGGAACGTTTTGGAACGGTCATCTGCCAGAGAGACTACAGTGAGAGTAGCGGCAGGTGCAGTAGCAAAACAGCTTCTGAAGGAGCTTGGGATAAAAGTCGGCGGCCACGTGATTGAAATTGGAGGAGTCGTGGCGGAGCAGCTATCCTTTGAATCCATAGAAGACCTCCAGGAAAGAACAGAAGCTTCTCCTGTACGTTGTTTGGATGAAAAGGCTGAAAAGAAAATGATGCGTGCCATCGACGAGGCGAAGGAGAAGGGTGACTCAATCGGAGGCATCGTTGAAGTGATCGTAGAAGGCATGCCGGTCGGGGTTGGAAGCTATGTTCATTATGATCGGAAGCTTGATGCAAAGCTTGCAGCGGCTATCATGAGCATCAACGCATTTAAAGGTGCAGAGATCGGCATCGGATTTGAAGCCGCTCATAAACCGGGAAGCCTCGTTCATGACGAAATCCTTTGGAATGAAGAAGATGGTTATACTCGACGAACCAATAACGCTGGCGGATTAGAGGGAGGAATGACGACCGGAATGCCAATCGTCGTCAGAGGCGTAATGAAACCAATTCCAACTCTATACAAACCTCTTCAAAGTATTGACATTGATTCTAAGGAACCATTCCAGGCCAGCATTGAACGTTCAGACAGCTGCGCAGTGCCGGCAGCGAGCGTGGTAGCGGAAGCTGTAGTTGCTTGGGAGCTGGCAGCAGCCATTGTTGAACAGTTCGGAGTAGACAACATGGAACGAATTAAAGAAAATATCGGACGGCATAACCGTCAGGCGCGTGAGTTTTAATGGAAACCCTAAAGATTAACACGGAGTCCAAGCGATACCCCGTCTTCATAGGAGGAACTGTTCTCGATGAACTGCCTGATTTCATTCAGGCTTTGTCTCCAAAAGTGACGAGTATCCTTATACTATCTGATGAGACCGTAAGCAGCCTTTATCTCAAAGAAACGGCAGGGAAACTTGAAAGTATCGGCCAATCGCTGCATTCCTTTGTTGTACCGAGCGGCGATAAGGAAAAATCATTTCATAATTATTATGAGTGTCTGACGTTCGCTCTTGAACAAGGATTGGATCGACATTCGTTGATCCTCGCCCTTGGCGGAGGAATGATCGGAGACCTAGCCGGTTTTGTAGCAGGAACATATATGAGAGGCATCCGTTTCATACAAGTGCCAACAACTCTATTAGCTCATGACAGTGCGGTAGGCGGAAAAACGGGGATCAATCACCCTCTCGGAAAAAACATGGTCGGCGTTTTCCATCAACCCGAAGCAGTTTTTTATTCTACTGCTTTTTTGAAATCTCTGCCCGAAGCAGAATGGAGATCAGGATTTGCAGAAGTCATCAAGCATTCTCTTATTGCTGATGAGGAATTCTATCATTGGCTCGTTAATGAAGTTTCTGGATTACAAGATATTTCTGAAGATAAACTGGCTTATTTATTGAAGAGAGCTATTTCAATAAAAGCACAAGTCGTATCACAAGATGAGAGAGAAAGCGGATTGCGTGCGATCTTGAATTTTGGCCATACCCTCGGACATGCGATTGAGAGCAAAGCTGGTTATGGTGCGATCTCCCATGGTGATGCCGTATCAATCGGAATGCGGTTCGCATTGAAGCTCAGCGAATCTATCTCTGGCAAAAATCTTCATTATAATATGATCAGTGATTGGCTTCATGATTATCAATTTCCTGCACTTCCTCCTCAACTGGAAGCAGTAGAGTTGCTTGAAACCATGAAGAGAGATAAAAAATCGACGATGGGCCATGTGAATATGGTGCTTCTAGAGGAGATTGGACGAGCCTATGTTCAAGAAGTCAGTGACTCCTTCCTATTAGACTCTCTCCAAGAATTTATTTTGACAGACAAGGAGCAATACAGTGAATAAACGGGTTCTGCTGATTGGATTAGGCCTTATTGGCGGATCCATCGCAATGGCTATAAAAAAAGAACATTCTTGCATCATCATAGGACATGATATTTCTGCCGATCATGCCAACCTCGCAAAACGGCTCAGTATCATTGACACAATCTGTACTGATCTCCAAAAAGAAGCAGAGATGGCCGATCTGATTGTATTGGCTACACCGGTGGAGGAAACGGAAAGACTGCTTGAATGGTTTTCTGACTTTACCATCCCCCCAGGTGCCCTCATCACAGATGTAGGCAGCACAAAATCGAGAATCATGGAAAAAGCTTCTTCCATAGTAGATAAAGGCATTACATTCATCGGAGGGCATCCGATGGCCGGATCTCATAAATCAGGACCGGGCAGTGCCAAAGCACATCTGTTTGAAAATGCGTTCTATATGTTCACACCTGGGCCAGAAACTCCTGACCAAAGAATAGAAGAATTAAAGGACTGGCTAAAAGGGACACGTGCAAAATTCATCGTCATGGATGCCGAGAAACACGATCTTCTTACCGGGGTCGTCAGTCACTTTCCCCATGTCGTCGCAGCGAGCCTTGTACGCCAAGTAGAGCATTATTCCCACGCACACCATCAAGTTAACGACCTTGCTGCTGGCGGCTTTAAAGATATCACTAGAATCGCTTCCAGCAGTCCTGTAATGTGGAAAGACATTATCAAGCACAACAAGGAAAACATTTTAACCTTTATTGATGAATGGATCATGGAAATGGAATGTGTGAAGGATCTTGTTAAAAGCGGAAGCGACCAAGGATTGCTTGATTACTTTTCAGGTGCAAAACAATATCGGGATGCTCTTCCGATTAAAGCCAAAGGTGCTATCACATCGTTTTATGATCTGTATGTAGACATTATCGATGATGTCGGAGTGATTTCCCGTGTTACCTCTATTCTTGCTGAGAAAAAGATCAGCATTACGAATATCCGAGTGATTGAGGCAAGAGAGGATATTTACGGAGTACTTCGAGTCAGCTTCCAGTCGGAGGGGGACCGCCAGCAAGCAAAAGAGAGTCTTGAACACCTGCAATTTACCACCTACATTGCAATGTAGCAAAGGAGGCCAATTTGATGTCAAAACAATTAAAGCCAGTTTCCGGTCTGCAAGGAACCATCCAAATACCTGGAGATAAATCCATCTCTCACCGGGCGGTTATGTTCGGTTCAATTGCTGAAGGACGTACAACTGTTCAAGGATTCCTTCCTGGAGATGATTGTTTAAGTACCATTGATTGCTTCAGAAAAATGGGAGTCAGCATTCATCAGGAAAATGACACAGTTATAATAGAAGGAAAAGGGTTAGAAGGGCTCAAAGAACCTGTTGATATTTTGGATGTCGGAAACTCCGGCACTACGATTCGGCTTATGCTTGGCATCCTTGCAAATACACCATTTCATTCCTGTATTACCGGTGATGCATCCATTGCAAAACGGCCAATGAAAAGGGTAACCGGCCCGTTAAGGAGTATGGGTGCTGCCATTGAAGGAAGAGATGAAGGGAATTTTGTTCCTTTAAGCATACGAGGAGGCCAATGCAAGGGGACCGATTATCAGTCACCGGTTGCCAGTGCACAAGTGAAATCAGCGATCTTGCTTGCAGGGGTATCTGCTGAAGGAACAACATCTGTTACAGAACCACATAAATCCCGTGATCATACTGAGCGGATGCTTGGAGCGTTTGGCTGCAAGGTAGCTGTCGATGGCAACACAGCAAGTATAAAAGGCGGTCAAGTTTTAAAAGGAACACATATAGAAGTACCCGGAGATATTTCTTCTGCCGCTTTTTTCCTTGTCGCTGGCTCCATTGTACCCGAGAGTGAGATCACTTTGAAAAAAGTAGGGATGAATCCAACGAGGACAGGGATCATCGATGTTCTAAAACAAATGGGCGCAGATATTACCATTTCACCGATTGAAGGGGAGGGTGCTGAGCCGTACGCGGACCTTACAGTAAGAACTTCAAAACTTAAAGGAATTGAGATCAGCGGAGAGATCATTCCCAGGTTAATAGATGAGATTCCGATTATTGCTCTGGCTGCCACTCAAGCATCAGGGACAACAGTGATCAAAGATGCGGCGGAATTAAAAGTGAAAGAAACAAACAGGATTGATACTGTCGTTCACGAACTGCAAAAAACGGGCGCAAAAATTGAAGCGACCTCAGATGGGATGATCATTAGCGAAACATCATTACTAAAGGGAGCCGAAGTAGACAGCCATGGAGATCACCGGATCGGCATGATGCTTGCTGTCGCATCCTGCCTGTGTAAAGGTGAAACCACGCTGTTAAACAGTGAGGCTGTAGCCGTTTCGTATCCTGGTTTTTTCGGAGAGCTCGATCACCTGCAGAGCAAAAATATCAGAGTTTAGTTTGCACACCTTTATTATAGTAGAAAAAATTCAGTACAGAGCATAAACTGCGGAGAGGCCAATGCGCCTCTCCGCTTTTTAAGTTGTATGTGAAGGAGTTCTTTACATTCTTGCTTGGATGTATGCCCAAAGGATATGGTATGATACAATCATTGAGAGTATGGAATTAGCGAAGGAGAAATATAACTATGATCACAGTAACAAATGTAGGTCTCCGCTACGGCGACCGAAAGCTTTTTGAAGATGTAAACATTAAGTTCACCCCAGGAAACTGCTATGGCTTGATCGGAGCTAACGGAGCTGGAAAATCAACGTTTATCAAAATTCTGTCCGGTGAAATCGAACCTCAAACCGGAGATGTAAATATAACACCCGGCGAACGTCTTGCTGTCTTAAAACAAAACCACTTCGAATACGAAGAAAATGAAGTACTGCAAACCGTTATTATGGGGCATGCCCGCTTGTACCAAATCATGCAGGAAAAAGACGCGATCTATATGAAAGCCGATTTCTCTGATGATGACGGAATTAAAGCTGCCGAGCTTGAAGGCGAATTCGCAGAGCTGAACGGCTGGGAGGCAGAGTCTGAAGCTGCCATCCTTTTAAAAGGATTAGGTATCGGTGAAGATCTTCATTATAAAAAGATGGCTGACCTTTCAGGGTCTGAAAAAGTAAAAGTATTGCTTGCTCAGGCTTTATTTGGGAAACCGGATATTCTGCTTCTGGATGAGCCGACAAACCACTTGGATCTGCGTGCGATCCAATGGCTTGAAGAATTTTTGATCAACTTTGAAAACACAGTTATTGTGGTATCCCATGACCGCCACTTCTTGAATAAAGTTTGTACCCACATGGCAGATTTGGATTTTGGCAAGATTCAGCTTTATGTTGGAAACTATGATTTCTGGTATGAGTCCAGCCAGCTTGCATTAAAAATGGCACAGGAACAAAACAAGAAAAAAGAAGAGAAAATCAAAGAACTTCAAAATTTCGTTGCCCGATTCAGTGCGAATGCATCTAAATCAAAACAGGCAACCTCCAGAAAAAAATTGCTCGACAAAATCTCGTTGGATGATATTCGGCCCTCTACTCGCCGTTATCCTTTCGTAAACTTTTCCATTGACCGTGAAATCGGCAATGACCTTCTTATGGTGAAGGACCTCAACAAAACCATTGATGGGGAAAAAGTATTAAACAACGTTAGCTTTACAATGAATAAGGGTGATAAAATTGCATTTGTCGGCAAAGACGAAAACGCAGTAACTGTCCTCTTTAAAATCTTAATGGGTGAAATGGAAGCAGACAGCGGCAGCTTCAAATGGGGAGTTACAACATCACAGGCTTATTTCCCAAAAGATAATACTTCCTATTTTGAAAATAATGAGCTTAACCTTGTTGACTGGCTGCGCCAATACTCTCCTGTCGATCAATCAGAAAGCTTTTTGCGTGGTTTCTTGGGACGTATGCTGTTTTCCGGTGAAGAAGTACTGAAAAAATCAAAAGTACTTTCTGGAGGAGAAAAGGTCCGCTGTATGCTTTCCAAAATGATGCTCAGCGGCAGCAATGTCTTATTATTGGATGATCCGACAAATCACCTGGATCTAGAATCCATTACTGCATTGAACAATGGTTTGATCAGCTACAAAGGGTCTATCTTATTTACATCTCATGACCATCAATTTGTTCAAACCATCGCAAACAGAATTGTTGAAATTACACCGAATGGACTTCTTGATAAACAAATGTCCTATGATGAATTTCTTGAAAACGAAGAGCTTCAAAAACAAAGAGAAAAGATGTACAAATAAAAAAACGGCCCTAGGCCGTTTTTTTATTTGTACAAACTTCCAATTGCCAGCAAAAAAGTGGTATTGAATAGTCTCGAAAAGCACCGGTACAGCTCTAAGTTTACTTTTTATTTTTTGAGGTAATTATAACCAGATAAAGACAGTTAACAAGCCAAAGAGAAAAGCAGCAGCAAGAGATAAAACAATTAATGAAACGGAATAAAAATAATAAACCAGAAGCTCAGAACCTAATGCATATGGGATGGAGAACACTAAGATAATCGTTGCTATTGACGGAAAAATCCAGAAATAAGTTTATTTGAAATGGCCACCGTTCCGATTCCTTTCTCCGATTGATTTTTTTTAATCGGGAAATATAGACTATATACTTCTAATCCAATCGCACTATATTGGGAATTTTATGTAAATTCCATTTATCTGAAAATATTAACATTGCTTTCTATGAATTGTCATATTGATATGGTAGAATAATTTCCCATTGTCTGAATTCCCTTGTTTTTTTAATTTTTTCTTTGTATAGTTTGAATATTATTAATTTAGAAAGGATGCTGAAATGTTTCAAGATATTAATTATTTCCGCTTTGGGGAAGCTGGAATTCTCATGGAATTTGGCCATGAGGTCAGTGAAGAAATGAATCAGCAAATTCATGAAATCTCTGGATGGCTCAATGAAAACCCTTTTGATGGGTTTATTGAAACAATTCCTGCTTACACCACACTTACTGTACTATACGATCCTATGAAATTTGTACACCCTGAAAAATCAGCATTCGAACTGGCAAAAAATCGGGTTGAAATGCGTATTGAATCTATGCCAAAAGAAAGCGCTGCCGCAGGAAGGGTAATAAGAATTCCAGTTTGTTACGGGGGAGACTTTGGTCCTGACCTTCAGAACGTGGCGAAATTTAACAAGCTTACAGAAAAAGAAGTGATAAAAATACATACTGAGAAGACCTGCTACGTATATATGCTCGGCTTCGCGCCCGGGTTTCCTTTCTTAGGAGGCATGTCTTCTGAAATTGCTGCTCCAAGGCTTTCCTCTCCCCGCCTGTCCATTCCAAAAGGAAGCGTGGGAATTGCAGGAGAACAGACAGGGATTTACCCAATTGAAACTCCCGGTGGCTGGCAATTGATCGGCAGGACGCCCCTGGAACTGTTCAGGCCTACTGAAAATCCGCCAACACTGCTTGAGGCTGGAGATCAAGTTGAGTTTTATGAGATTACAACAGAAGAATATCATTCATGGGAGGCTGAAGATGACCATCAAGATTGATAAACCTGGGATGCTGACCAGCCTTCAGGATCTCGGACGCTATACTTATCAGCAATATGGGGTCATTGTAAATGGAGCGATGGATCCTTTTGCACATACTGCAGCCAATCTGCTAGTTGGAAATCCGGAAGGAGAAGCAACGCTTGAAGTCACACTGACCGGCCCTAAGCTTACTTTTGGGATTGATACATACATTGCTATCTGCGGTGCTGATCTCACCCCGTCTATTAATGAAAAACCCATTGAGAACTGGAGGACAATCTCCGTTAAACAAGGGGATGTTCTGGAATTCGGAAAGTGCAAGTGGGGATGCCGGGCCTACATTGCTGTAGCTGGAGGTTTTGATACTAAGCGGGAGATGGGGAGCAAAAGCACATATTTGCGTGCAGGCATTGGAGGTTACAAAGGCAGAGCACTCAAAGAAGGTGATACTCTATCAGTCTGTTCAGATGGAGACTCCTTTCATCCGGTTTCATTAAATTGGTTTGTAAGTCATGAGTTAAGAGCAGTTTACTCAAATAAGAACACCATCCGAGCAGTTAAAGGAAGACATTTTGAACTTTTTACAAAGGAAAGCCAAGCAGCTTTTTTTAATGAAGGATTTAAGATCTCTACTCAGTCTGACAGAATGGGGTATAGGGCTGAGGGTACGGCCCTGCAGTTGGAAGAACAACGAGAGATCCTTTCCGAACCTGTCCTTTTTGGAACAGTTCAAGTTCCATCAGAAGGCAAGCCCATCATATTAATGGCCGATCGCCAAACGACAGGCGGATATCCCAAAATTGCACAGGCGGCGTATGTTGACTTGCCAAAGCTTGCACAGGCAAAACCGGGAGACTCGATTGTCTTTCAAGAGATATCAGACGAAGAAGCACAGATTAATTATATAATTCAAAAAATACAGCTGAACTACTTAAAAACCGGAATCGGCTTAAAGAACAGGGAGAGGTGAGGACATGAATTTTTCGGTAGACTTGAATTGTGACATGGGTGAAAGTTTTGGCCGTTATCAAATTGGCTTTGATGAAGAAATGATGGATTTTATTTCATCCGCTAATATTGCTTGCGGTTTTCACGCTGGCGACCCTTCTATTATGAAACACACCGTTCAGCTCGCTTTAGAAAAAAAGGTAGCCATTGGAGCGCATCCAGGTTTGCCTGACCTCATGGGGTTTGGACGCCGAAATATGTATCTTACTTCTGAGGAAGCCTATGAATATGTCCTTTATCAAGTTGGAGCATTATCAGCCTTTGTACGAGCAGAAGGCGGAAGGCTTCGCCATGTCAAACCGCATGGAGCTTTGTACAACATGGCTGCGGTTAACAAGGATCTCTCTCTCGGAATTGCTAAGGCGGTCTATAACATGGATCCTGATGTAACTCTGTTTGGACTTGCGGGGAGCCAGTTGATTGAAGCTGGAAAAGAAATTGGGCTCCAAACATGCAGTGAAGTTTTTGCTGACCGAACCTATCAGGCTGACGGCACACTTACTCCGAGAAACGAACCGAACAGTGTTTTGACCGATGATCAGCAAGCGGTCGATCAAGTCATAAAGATGGTTAAGTACGATAAGGTAGGCACTCCTGCCGGCGATATCGGAATTAAAGCAGAGACCATCTGTATCCACGGTGATGGAGAGCATGCCCTGTCTTTTGCACAAAAGATAAACAAAGCATTCGAGAAAGAAGGCATTCAACGACTACAACACAGATAAGCGAGGTAAACGAATGAATCAAAAAAGCAATTGGCAGCTCCTGTTAGGGGCCGCATTTTTAATGGCAACATCTGCTATCGGGCCAGGATTCTTAACACAGACTACTGTATTTACACAATCTTTAGCTGCAAGCTTCGGATTTGTTATTTTAATATCCATTCTTCTTGATATCGGAGCACAATTAAACGTTTGGCGAATTATAGCTGTGTCTGAGCGAAAAGCGCAGGATATAGCGAATTTGATGCTTCCGGGACTCGGCTATTTCATTGCTCTGCTTGTTGTTATTGGCGGACTTGCTTTCAATATCGGAAACGTGGGGGGAGCTGGTCTGGGAATCAATGTAATGTTCGGCGGAATTTCTCATGAGGCTGGTGCAGTGATCAGCGGGGCGATTGCCATCTCCATTTTCTTGGTTAAAGAAGCCGGAAAAGCGATGGACCGTTTTACACTGGTCGCAGGTTTTGTTATGGTAGCTCTCACAGTTTATGTTGCGATTACTTCCTCGCCGCCGGTAGGTGAAGCAGTGACAAAGACATTTGCACCTGACAAAA
Organism: Fictibacillus sp. B-59209; assembly: GCF_036216745.1. NCBI lineage: Bacteria > Bacillati > Bacillota > Bacilli > Caryophanales > Fictibacillaceae > Fictibacillus > Fictibacillus sp. B-59209. The sequence continues at coordinate 11,746 of NZ_JARMMC010000019.1, forward strand.
TTGATTTTGCAGCTATCGTTACTCTCGTCGGCGGAACGGTCGGCGGATATATTACATTTGCCGGTGGACATCGACTGCTTGATGCTGGTGTTAAAGGTGAAAAAGCGTTAGGGGAAGTGAACAAAAGTGCAGTATCGGCTATCGGGATCGCCTCGATTATGCGTATTTTCCTCTTCCTTGCAGCTCTTGGAGTCGTAGCAAGCGGCGCAACATTAAATCCTGACAATCCGCCAGCTTCCGTATTTCAGCATGCCGCAGGAAACATAGGCTACAAGCTTTTTGGAATTGTGATGTGGTCGGCTGCAGTTACGTCAATAATCGGTGCTGCCTACACGTCTGTTTCATTCATCCGAACGTTTCATCCTAAACTTGAAAAATACGGAAACCTATTGATTGTAGTCTTTATCTTATTCTCAACACTATGCTTTGTCGCGATTGGAAATCCAGTTAAAATCCTAGTGTTTGTAGGGGCATTAAATGGAATGATCCTGCCGATCACGCTCGGTGTTATGCTTGTCGCTGCCTACAATAAAAAAATTGTCGGTTCTTATAAGCATCCGTTATGGATGACCATCGTAGGCGCTATTATCGTCATCGGTATGGCAGCCATGGGTATTGATACTTTCATGAGTCTTTAATACTTTTCAAATTCATCCTGAAACCTTTACAATATAAACTACGAAAGAGGTGAGCAGGTTGAAAAATTTAAATGAATGGTTTCAAAAAGCTTTAACAAAAGACGAATATATTGAAAGTATGCAAGTCAATAAGGAAGAGCTGATGTCGATCTACAACAGCTTCTCCCTTAATGAGGAAGACAAGGATTTTTATCAGCAGTTTCCTGTTCTTGAACTGAAGGCAGCAGTGCTTACGGCTGACTGGTGCGGTGATGCTTTGCTATGTGTTCCGGTCATTCAGAGAATTGCAGAATATGCTGGTATCGAGCTGCGCTTTTTAATCCGTGATGAAAATCTTGAGCTTATGGATCGATATTTAACGAACGGTACAGCGCGCGCCATTCCGAAATTCATTTTCATGGATCAAGAGGGAAATGAGAAAGCGGTATGGGGGCCTCGTTCTCCAGAGGTACAGTCTCTGATCATGCACGAACGAAGCACTTTGCCTGCAAAGGAAGATCCATCTTTTGAAGAAAAACAAAAAGAGATGTACAAGAATTTCAGAGCTCGGATGACAACAGACCAAGCTCTATGGGAATCCGTCAATAATAGCATAAAAGAGGAACTGAAAAATCTTTTGTAAGAACAGCTTAAGGGAGCAGCTCAAAAATGGAGCTGCTCCCTTTGTCATGCAGGCAAACTATTTTGTCATAAATTTGGCACCCACTATAATAGAGAAATAAGACGCAGAGAACTGAAAGAATTGAGGCGTAAAAATGGAAAAACAAACTGAACAATCTATCGGCATCTGGTACGCTGCTCTTTCGTACTTGATGTGGGGCTTTCTTCCGCTTTACTGGAAGCCTCTCCAATCTGTTGAATCTGGAGATGTACTTGCCCATCGGATCCTCTGGTCTTTTGTATTTATGATACTGGTCATCCTTTTTATGAAGAAGACATCATCTTTCTTCAGCAATTTACAAAGCCTATTCTTACAAAAGAAAAACTTTTTTGCGGTTTTGTCTTCATCTCTTTTAATCAGTGCCAACTGGCTGATGTATATTTGGGCCGTGAATAATAATCATGTCGTTGAGGCTAGTCTGGGCTATTACATCAACCCGCTTGTCAGCGTGTTATTGGGGATTATTGTTCTGAAGGAAAAGTTGAATTATTGGCAGATCGTTTCATTCGGGGTCGCACTCATCGGGGTGGGTCTGCTAACATTCCAATACGGAAAATTCCCATGGATTGCCGTATCCCTTGCATTGAGCTTTGGTCTGTATGGCCTCACCAAAAAAATGGGCAGCTATGATTCTATCCTTGGGCTGACTTATGAAACCATGTTTGTGGCACCTCTTGCCCTCATCTATATCGTTTTTGCCCAGCAGAAGGGTACGGAAGCCTTTGCGGCACAAAACAGCACAGTGACTTTGCTGCTGATGGGAGCGGGAATAGTAACTGCCATTCCTTTATTATGTTTTGCACAGGGCGCTAAACGGATTTCTTTATCCATGATCGGATTTCTGCAATACATCGCACCGACCATCATGCTCATCCTTGGGGTCTCCCTCTATCATGAGGATTTTTCAAATACTCGTCTTTTTTCTTTTATTTTAATTTGGATGGCTCTGGTTATCTTCTCAATTTCTAAAACAAGGTGGATGGCTCGCTTACAGCCTAAAAATAAGCATAAAACATACGGTACTTGAGCATTTTTCGCCGTAATTCTCTACTTTTCGCCAATTTTTTTGAAAGTTAACTTTTGACCTACGCCCATACTGTGCTAAAATAACCATGAAAACGTTTAATAAAGAAGTTCAAATCTGCTTTCGCTTTATTGCAAAAGATTGAATTTACTGTGATTTGTAAAAGAATCGTTTTATTGTTGAGTATTCAGGGGATGTATTTCAATGATGATAGATTTGCTTTTGCTTTAAAAACAGGAACTTTGAGAACTTCTTGTCGTTCTCCTAATTAGTTGTTAAAAATTGATATTAAATCGCAGCAGGGGGTATCAACCAATGAGCACAAACCGTCCAAGCCAGGATTCACCATGGCAGGGATTTTACGGACCGAACCTTGGTTATGTCATTGAATTGTTCGAACAGTATTCAGCTGATCCCAATTCAGTTGACGAGGAACTAAGAAAACAGTTTGAAGAGTGGGGTCCGCCACCATCTTCAGATGAAGCAAATCAAGATGCAGGCACCAGCCTGTCTCAGCAAGCTCAATCCGGAGTTTCAGTCAGCAAGATTGTTGCCGCATCGAAGCTTGCCGAAAACATTCGTACCTACGGACATTTGGCAGCAGAAATTCATCCCCTTGAAGAAGTGTCAAAAGAAATTAAGTTGCTGAATCCATCCCATTATGGACTGAGCGAGGCGGACTTGAAAACGATTCCAGCCTCTTTAATTTGGACTGAGGCGCCAAGAGATGTTCAAAATGGATTGGAAGCGATTAAACGCCTAAAAGACATTTATACGAAATCAATGGCTTATGAGTTCAGCCATGTGCATGTTGAAGAAGAACATAACTGGCTAAATAACATGGTAGAATCTGGATTCATCTATCCTGAAATGACTGATGAAGAAAAGATTGCATTATTACAGCGCCTGACTGAAGTGGAAGGCTTTGAAAAATTCCTTCATCGTACATTTGTCGGACAGAAACGTTTTTCCATTGAAGGTCTTGACATTCTAGTTCCAATGCTCGATGAGATGATCCATCAGAGCGTTAAAGGAGGAACAAGCAACGTCATGATCGGAATGGCACACCGTGGACGCCTGAATGTACTCGCTCATACTTTAGGGAAACCTTACGAGAAAATTTTCGCTGAATTTCATCATTCGCCAAACAAGGAGCTGATTCCTTCTGAAGGTTCGAGAGGAATTAGTTTCGGCTGGACAGGTGACGTTAAATATCATCTTGGAGCAGACCGTTCCATTGAAGAAAACACAGCCAAAGCAACATTAACGCTGGCTAATAACCCATCCCACCTTGAGTTTGTTAATCCGGTAGTCGTCGGATACACTCGTGCAGCTCAAGAAGTGCGCACAGAACCTGGATATCCTAAACAGGATGTGAATAAATCATTCGCCATTTCAATCCATGGGGATGCGGCTTTCCCAGGTGAGGGAATTGTTGCTGAGACACTTAACCTCAGCCGATTGAAAGGTTATCAAACAGGTGGATCTGTTCATATTATCGCGAATAATATGATTGGATTTACGACTGAAAGTTCTGATTCACGTTCAACCAGATATTCAAGTGACCTTGCTAAAGGTTTTGAAATTCCTATTGTCCATGTTAACGCAGATGATCCGATTGCTTGTATCGCTGCGATCACACTCGCTTATCAATACCGTATGCGTTTCCAAAAAGACTTCTTGATCGACTTGATCGGGTACCGCCGTTTTGGCCATAACGAAATGGACGATCCTGCAGTAACGCAGCCTGCAACCTACGAAAAGGTAAACAGCCATCCTACTGTTCGTGCGTTGTTTGCCAAACAGCTTGAATCTGAAGGAGTAATCAAAGAAGGCCAAGGCGATACAATGGATAACGACGTTCAGCAGAAACTTCAGGCTGAATATGAAAAAGTAAAAGGCATTTCTAAAGACGGAGAAGTGAAGGATGTAGAAGTCCCTGAAACGATTGTCAAGGGATTCCCTGCTCTAGATACATCTGTTGCGATAGATGAACTAAAAGAAATCAATCAGGCTCTTCTAGAAAGACCTGAAGGCTTTACTGTCTACCCTAAACTCGAGCGGATTTTGGCGAGAAGAGCCAATGCCCTTGATGAAGGAAGCAAAGTTGACTGGGCACTTGCTGAAACACTTGCTTTTGCAACCATCTTAAGTGACGGTACGCCGATCCGTATTACCGGACAAGATGTTGAGCGTGGAACATTCGCTCAAAGACATCTGGTTCTGCATGACAGCCAAAGCGGAAAACTATTTTCACCGCTTCATCAGATTCCGCAGGCAAAAGCAGCATTCGGCATCCATAACAGCCCGCTCTCTGAAGCATCTGTTGTCGGTTTTGAATATGGATACAATGTTTTCGCACCTGAAACTCTTGTTCTTTGGGAAGCACAATATGGAGACTTTGCAAATGCAGCACAAGTCATCTTCGACCAATTTATTTCTGCCGGACGAGCAAAATGGGGTCAGAAATCAGGTCTGGTTATGCTTCTTCCACACGGATATGAAGGTCAAGGCCCTGAACATTCAAGCGGCCGAATCGAAAGGTTCCTTCAACTCGCTGCGGAAAATAACTGGACAGTGGCTAACTTATCAAGCGCTGCACAGTACTTCCATATCCTAAGACGCCAGGCCGCAATTCTGGATAAGGAAGAAGTTCGCCCGCTCGTCATCATGACGCCTAAGAGCCTCCTAAGAAATCCAAGAACATCTTCAGCAGGAAGCCTGCTTGGAGAAGGTCAATTCAAACCGGTTCTTGAGCAAGAGGGGCTTGGAAAAAATGCGGAACAAGTAAAGCGCGTCGTTCTTTGCACAGGTAAAGTTGCTATTGATTTAGCGGCTGAAGCTGAAGGTAAAGCTGAGGAATTGAATCACCTTCATATCCTTCGCGTGGAACAGCTGTATCCTTTCCCTAAAAACGAGGTTAAAGAGATTCTTGAGCGCTACCCTCATTTAGAGGAAGTCGCATGGGTTCAAGAAGAGCCGAAAAATATGGGATCATGGGCATATATCGAATCCAAGCTGCGTGCTGCCGCTCAAGAAAGCGCAAGCGTAAAGTATATTGGACGTCCAGACCGATCCAGTCCGTCAGGCGGAGACCCTGATATTCATAAAAAAGAACAAGAGCGTATTGTATCTGTCGCTCTAAGAGCAGACCAAACCAAAACGATAACTTCAGAGGGAGGCAATGAACGTGATTGAAATTAAAGTACCAGAACTAGCAGAATCCATCTCCGAGGGCACGATCGCCCAATGGCTAAAAAATGTAGGTGACAACGTTAAAAAAGGCGATAACATTGTCGAACTTGAAACGGATAAAGTCAACATTGAAATCAGCGCGGACTATGATGGCATTATTCAAGAAGTTCTTCGTGAAGAAGGCGATACGGTAGAAGTTGGCGATGTTATCGCTGTACTTAAAGAAACAGGGGATGCATCAAGTGAAGCTCCAGCTGCTTCTGAAAACAAACAAGAAACTGTACAGCCAGTTGCTGAAGCTCCGGCAGCTGCACAAAACAAGCAGCCTGAAGAAGTAAAAGAAACAGAGCAAAGAAAAGAAACAGACCGTCCATTAGCTTCACCTGCAGCACGCAAGCTTGCACGTGAACTTGGAATCGATCTTTCAAAAGTGGAAGCACGCGATCCTCTTGGACGAGTACGCCCTGAGGATGTAAAAGCAGCTTCTGAAAAACCGGCAAGCCAGCCTGAACAAAAGGCACCAAAAGCTCCGGAGAAAAAAGCATCCAATGCTCCAAAAACGGCTGAAGTGTCTGGGAAACCCGTTGAACGCATCAAACTTTCCCGCCGCCGCCAAACGATTGCAAAACGCCTCGTTGAAGTACAGCAAACAGCAGCGATGCTTACAACCTTCAACGAAGTGGACATGACGGCGATCAACGATATCCGCAAACGAAGAAAAGATGCTTTCTTGCAGCAGAATGACGTGAAACTCGGATACATGTCTTTCTTTACAAAAGCAGTTGTAGGTGCTTTAAAACAATTCCCTCTTCTCAATGCTGAGATTCAAGGTGATGAAGTACTTCTTAAGAAGTTCTATGACATCGGAATTGCAGTAGGAGCTGAGGAAGGACTAGTTGTCCCTGTTGTAAGAGATGCTGACAAGCTTAGCTTTGCTGGTATCGAAAAAGAAATCCTTTCTCTTGGTAAAAAAGCGCGAGACAACAAACTTACACTTTCTGAGCTGCAAGGCGGTACTTTCACGATTACGAACGGAGGAATTTTTGGTTCCTTAATGTCTACACCAATCCTAAATGCTCCTCAAGTTGGGATTCTGGGAATGCACGGCATTAAGATGCGTCCTATTGCTATTGATGCAGAAAGAATGGAAAATCGTCCGATGATGTACATTGCACTTTCATATGACCACCGTATCGTTGACGGACGTGAAGCAGTAAGCTTCCTTGCGAAGGTTAAAGAAATGCTGGAGGATCCAGAGTCATTATTATTACAAGGTTAAATAATTTGAAGCCGGGGGCCGAATCCCTGGCTTTTTTGTGTTAAATATGTTGGGCGGCATGTAGGCAAATGGGATATTTCCCTTTAAAATAAAGAGTAGAAAGACTAATTGAGAAAAGAAAGGGCTGAGAAAATGGGGATGCCATTAGAATTGAATACTATGATTGTTACAAAGAACAAAGAAATCCGTTTGGAGTCGTCCAATTTTTATAAGCTAATTAAAGAAGGCTATCGGCTATATCCTATCGATATCCCCCTGGAGATTCGAAAAACAAAGGAATCAAAGCCTGTGGCTATCGCTAAAATTTGTGAACTAAAATGGAAAGACGGAGATACAGAAATCACATATGAATTAATCGATCTAAATACTGTAAATTAATTCCACGCATTATTATCGAAATTTGTCGAAACGAAGTACGATAAACAGCATTGTCCAGCGAAATGATATATGTACAGCTCAATTTAGTTGAAAAAGGGGCGCACGCAGTCATGTTAATGGACGAACTATTAAAAGGGATTAAATTTGCACAACCTGAAAGCCATGACCCATCAATGCTGATTCAAGGGATTCAATTCAATTCCCGCAAAATCAGGCCGGGGGATTTATTTGTAGCTATTAACGGATTTAGCGCTGATGGGCATCGCTATATTAATCAAGCGATTGCCAATGGGGCAGCCGCGGTGGTCGGAGAACAAAATGTATATGGGTTAAACGTCCCTTATTATCAGACCTCCGACTCAAGGAAGGCATTGGCGAGGCTGGCAAGCAACTTTTATGGCCACCCATCTAAAAACCATATAATGATTGGAATAACTGGAACGAACGGAAAGACGACAACAGCTTATTTATTAAAACATATCATTGAACAGTCAGGCATGACATGCTCAATGATCGGCACAGTAAACAACATGATAAATAATCAGGCCATACAGTCCAAAAATACCACTCCAGATCCTCTTGAATTACAGTCACTTCTTGCAGAAAGCCGTGACGAAGTCGTCATTATGGAAGTTTCTTCACACGGAATTGAGCAGCAGCGGGTGGAAGGAATATTATTTGATTATACTCTTTTCACAAATTTGGGAAATGATCATCTTGATTATCACGAAAGCCTGGAAGCTTATTTTAATGTGAAAGCTCGACTGTTCAAACGAATGAAGAGCCAAGGAACAGCAATTATTGCTTCACATAATGAATGGGGAAAGAAGCTGCAGAAAAGGTTGTCCGAATCAGGGCATAATGTGCTTACATTCGGCAAACAGAGCGAGGACGAGATGCAGCTCTTGAACGTATGTACTGAGTATTTTCCAACCATTAAAGTCAGACTGGGTGATACAACAGATTTTCTCCAGATTCCTTTGCCTGGTATGCATAATGTATGGAACACTCTAGGGGCGCTGTTAACTGTTCAAAAAATGGGAATTTCTTTAAAGAAAGCTGCCTCCTACCTATCGTCGTTTAATGGAGTGCCAGGACGTTTTGAAACATTCAGCCATCCTGCGGGAGCGACCTTCATTGTTGATTATGCCCATACGGAAGACGCCATTGAATACTGTTACCAGACGGCCGAACGTGAAAATGCCGAACGGATCATTCATATTCTTGGGTTTAGAGGCAAAAGGGATCTTTCCAAGAGAAGAGATATTGTTGCGCTTTGTTCAGATGTCTGCTCACAATTGATTTTAACTTTTGATGATCTAAATGGTGTTCCCTCAGACCGGATGGTGGAAGAACTGCAAGAATTGAACGAAGATTTTGCGGACGGAAGTGCCGAGATCATACCTGACAGAACAAAGGCGATTCAGCACGCCTGGGAAAAAGCTGAAAACGGCGACTGGGTTTTCATTACAGGTAAAGGTCAGGAAACCTACAAACAATCCTTTAAATTGCCAGCTTCCACAGATATACAGACCATTCAATTCTTGAAAACGTCAAAAGATATGGTTACCAGTTAAAACGCCTCTGAACATCAGGGGCGTTTTTTATTTATGTTCAACCGCTCATACTATCGGAATAATTGTTTTTCATATTTTCTTTGGATGTTTTTTATTTCGGAGATCAATTTTCTGCCTGCTATTGGTTCATATTGTTTATAGATAGGATTCAACTTTTCAATCCATTCTATTTTTTCCTTTGATGTCAGTTCGTGGATTTGAATATTTGATTCTTTTTTTATCAGATTCAGCTGCTCTTTATTCATGGATCGATAGTGGTCCTGGTTCCACTTGACCGTTTCATTTATGGAATCTTGTATGATCAGCCTGACCTTTGCAGGAAGGCTGTGCCAATAATCCTCATTCATTAATATGGCATACCCTAAAAATCCATGGTTGCTGATCGTCATGTAATCTTGAACTCGGTAGTATTTTTTTGAATAGATGTTAGAGATCGTATTTTCTTCCCCACTAACATTACCGGATTCCAAATTTCTATAGGTTTCATTAAAATCCATCGGTTTACTCTGGCCGCCAAGAAGCTCAAACTGTTTTTTCAGTACATTGCTGGACATAATACGGAACTTTTCACCCTTAAAATCATTTGGTTGAATAACCGCATGGCTTTTATTGGTGATTTGCTTTAAACCGTTCACCCAAAAACCAAGGCCTTTTATTTTTTGGCTCTTAAGAGATGCAAGCAATGATTTCCCTATGTCTCCGTTCAGCCCATCATTGATCGCTGTTTCTGTAGGAAAAGCAAACGGCAAATCAAGAACCTGCCATTTTGATGAAACACCTCCCAGTTTTGATGTAGCAGGGGCTATCATTTGTACCCTGCCGTCCTTCAATGCCTCCAATTCCTCTTTATCGGAATACAGACTGCCGTTAGGAAATACCTCCACCTTCACTCTGTGATTGGATTTTTGATCCACCAGATCAGCAAATTTTTGCGCCGCCAATCCTTTAGGTGTGTTCTCTGCAACCACATGGCTGAATTTGATCACAACCTGTTTTCGAATGCCAGATTGTTCATCATCAAAAGCCAGGTCTTGTTCTTTGCTATTAAAATGAAACCCTATATAAAAAGAAAGCAATAAGCCTGTGACGAGAAAAATTAAAATTCCGATGATTTGCTTCATGTTCAGCCTCTTTTGTACTCTTTTTCTATTAAGTCTAGCATAACTTAAAAACCATGTTACAATATTACACAGAATTCACTGGAAGGAATGGCTTGGCCATATGAAATTTTTAAGATTACCCATCCGCTGGAAAATCATCATTTTATCGTTCGGAATTGTTCTTTTTTCCCTTTTGATCGGAGGCATTATCATAATAGGTAAAATTGTCGATATGAGGGAAGAGGAACTTGGCAAACGTGCAATGATTACTGCCCGGACAGTGGCTCAGCTTCCTGAAGTACAGAAGAAGATCCAAAAGAAAGATGGAGCTGCGGTCATCAATCCCATTGTGGAAAAAATAAGAGTGATAAATAGTACAGATTACATCGTTGTTTTAAACATGGATCATGTCAGATACTCTCATCCTGTATATAGACTTATTGGAACAAGATCAGAAGGCAAAGATGAAGAACCGGCGTTTGCAGACCATACCTACATATCAAAAGCAAAAGGAGAGCTGGGAGTTGCTGTACGTGCTTTTATGCCTGTTAAAAATGAACAGCTTGAACAAGTTGGTGTCATTATCGTTGGAAACATACTTCCGGGTTATCTTGAAATCCTGCAAAGCTTGAAAGCACAGGCCGCTCTTATAATAATATTAACCCTGTTCTTCGGCCTGCTTGGTTCCTGGATGCTGGCAAGGCACATTAAACAGCAGATGTTTGAGCTTGAGCCGCATGAAATTGTGCGTATGTATGAAGAAAGTACAGCCGCTTTTCATGCTATGCATGAAGGAGTAATTGCTGTAGATGTAAAAGAGAACATCACCATATTCAATGAAAAAGCAAAATCGATATTTCGAGTGGAAGGGAGTCTGATCGGCAAACCGATACGCGAGGTGATCCCGGATACCAGGCTTCCTGAAATTATTGAGTTTGGAAAACCCGTGTACAACCAAGAGATTAATGTGAGCGGCAAAATCATTATGAGCAATCGAATTCCGATAAAAGTCAATCATTCCGTCATCGGAGCTGTAGCGATCTTTCAGGACCGGACAGAGGTTGCAAAAATGGCGGAAGAACTAACGGGGGTAAAGGCATTCGTAGAGGCACTCCGTATTCAAAATCACGAGCATTTGAACAAGCTTCATACGATAGCGGGACTCATCCAGCTGGAAAAGCGTGAACGAGCGCTTCAGTATGTTTTTGATATATCGGAGCAACAGGAGAATCTGACGAGATTCGTTACAAAAAATATTAAAAACGACAGTATTGCAGGTCTTCTCTTAAGCAAAGTGAGCAGGGGAAAAGAATTGAAAATCAACGTCTCGATCGACAGCCAGAGCCATTTGGAAGAACTTCCTTACCTGCTCAATGAACACGATTTTGTAATGATCCTCGGGAATCTCATAGAAAATTCCATTCATGCCTTAAATGACTCAAATACTCCTGAACAACAAATTGATATCAGTATTGAACAAGACAATGAAATTTGTGCTGTCTTAGTCGAAGACAATGGCCCAGGAATCCCTGAACACCTGCTGCCTTACATTTTTGACAAAGGAGTCACTACGAAAGGTGAAAAAGGACTGGGACTTGGTTTATTTTTAGTTAAAGAGATTATAGATAAGGGAAAAGGGGACATTAACCTATCTTCCTATCCAAATGGAGGGACGAGTTTTTACATCACGTTCCCAATGAACGGGAGGAGACAGTCATGAAAAGAAAAAAGATTTCTGTTGTTTTAATTGAAGACGATCCGATGGTGCAGGAAGTCAATAAAGCATTTATTGAAAAAGTCAGCGGTTTTGAAGTGACCGGCAGTGCTGCTAACGGAGTGGAGGGTGTAAAAAAAATTCAGGAACTACAGCCGGACCTTGTCATTCTTGATATCTTCATGCCCAAACAAGACGGTCTCGAAACACTTTATCAGATACGGAAAAATAAAGAGAAAGTAGATGTTATTATTATATCTGCAGCCAAGGATAGGGACACGATACAGACGATGCTTCAACAGGGTGCGATGGATTATATCATCAAACCGTTTAAGTTTGATAGAATTAAGCAAGCTTTGGAAAGATATAAAGACTATTACACACAATTTTGTCCGGACGGTGAAATGTCTCAAAAAGAAGTGGATACTGTATTATCAGGTATACATAATGAACATCAAAATCAAGAACAAAAAGGGATTCCTAAAGGGTTGAATCAACTCACCCTGAAACAGATCATCACCTATCTACAAGAGCAATCGTATGGTAAATCTTCCGAAGAAGTAGCTGAAGGGGTCGGGATTGCCCGTGTGACAGCCAGAAGATATCTTGAGTATTTAGAAAAAAGAGGAGAAATCATACTGGATATGCAGTATGGAGGGGTGGGGAGACCGGTTAATCGATATCTCATGAGGAAATTCTAAGGTTATCTGGCTAACGAAAGACCAAAAAGACCAAAAAGGACAATATAACCTAAATATTCACTAAATTTTCAGAAAGCGTTATCATCAATTTCATGGATGATAACGCTTTCAGTATGTTATTAGCTAATAAAGGAGGAAGAACATGAAACCCCTGTTTAAGAATTTAACCTTCCAAGTCATTATTGCTATTATTCTCGGTATCACTTTGGGGCTGCTATGGCCTGAAGCCGGAAAGAACATGAAGCCATTGGGTGATACGTTCATTAACGGTGTAAAAATGATCATTGCACCTATTATTTTTCTCACCATTGTTCTAGGTATCGCCAAAATGGGGGATATGAAAAAAGTAGGTAAAGTTGGCGGTAAAGCCTTTATTTATTTTGAAGTCGTCACTACATTTGCTCTGATTATTGGTTTAATCGTTGTCAATGTCATTAAACCCGGAGCGGGGCTAGACTTTGACAAGCTGCAAAAAGGAGATGTTTCTCAATTTACTTCCGGCGGTGCAGAAGGAGGAATCAACTGGGTAGATTTCGTTACCCATATTGTACCCCAGAATATGGTCGAAGCGTTCGCGAAGGGTGATATCCTTCAAGTCCTCTTTTTCTCTATCTTGTTTGGAGTCGGATTAACGGCTCTGGGAGAAAAAGGGAAACCAGTGATTGATTTTTTTGATAAGCTTTTACAGATCTTTTTTAATGTCGTCGGTTATATCATGAAAGCTGCGCCGATAGGGGCCTTTGGAGCGATGGCTTTCACTATTGGAAACTTCGGACTTTCATCATTGCTGCCTTTAGGAAAGCTTATGATTTCCGTCTATATGACGATGATCTTATTCGTAGTCATCGTGTTGAACATCATCTGTAAAATGTATGGTTTCAGTTTATGGAAATACTTAAAGTACATTAAGGATGAAATTCTAATTGTACTTGGAACGAGTTCCTCCGAATCTGTCCTTCCCAGGATGATGAACAAGATGGAGAGTTTCGGCTGTTCCAAGTCAGTAGTCGGACTGGTGATCCCTACAGGCTACTCTTTTAATCTGGACGGTACTTCCATCTATCTTTCGATGGCCGTCGTATTCCTGGCTCAAGTTTTTAATATCGACTTAAGCCTTACACAGCAAATTACCATCATTGCCATCCTTATGTTAACATCAAAAGGTGCAGCGGCTGTTACAGGCGGCGGTTTTATCGTACTTGCCTCAACACTTTCAGCCATGCAGGTTATCCCTGTAGAAGGACTGGCTTTACTGCTTGGGGTTGACCGCTTCATGAGTGAAGCCCGGGCGATCATCAATTTGATCGGAAACGGGATCGCAACTATCGTTGTATCAAAGAGCGAGAATGAATTTGATGAGAAAAAAAGTGAAGAAGCCTTTCTTGAACTTAAGTCCCAGGGAAGAACAGCATAAAAAAAGCGCCTCCTTGGCGCTTTTTTTGATGAGTCTGTTCACAGATTGATAGGCTTTAAGAGATGGGAAACCATCTGATTGAAGGGATCGGACTAACAGATCCATCTGGAGCCCATTTTTCATATGAGGCAGCACCGCTTAAATCCTGAGCGGCATAAACACCTGAGAGAACAAAGAGGAATCAGGCTTTTCTTTTGTTCTTTTAAAAAACAAGAGATTCCTTTAAAATAAAAAGGTACACAAAAGTAGGAGGCTGAATGATGATCCACCAATCATGGGAAGACAAAGCAACGATCAAAACGGTTACATGTATCCATACAAATGCAGCAAAGTATATGGTAGACCGAGTGCTGACCGAGGGAAAAACGTACGAAGTAAAGAACGAAACAGAAGAATTCTATTTTGTAGTTGATAACTCGGGCAGAGTCGCAGGATTTTATAAAGAGTACTTTCAAGAAAAACAATAAGCCTATAGGCTTGTTGTTTTTTTGTTTGGAGAATGAACATGGATGAGAAGAAGGGAAGCAAAGTGCCCTCCCATATGATTTGGATGCTTGCTGCTTCGGCTATAATGACAATAGGCAATGCAATACCTATTCAAATAAACAGTCATCTGTAACAAATGAGCCAATTACTGTAAAAAGAAAGGATCGACAGGAATGACTAAAGCTGTATTTATTGACAGGGACGGTGTGATTAATGAAGTTATGTCGTCAAGAGTCAAACATGTTAATCATCCCAGCAACTTTTATTTTCTGAAGGGCGCTCTTGAAGGATTAAGAGAATTGACCGAAATGGGGTTTCATTTATTTGTTGTAACGAATCAAGGGGGAGTTGGGCTTGGATTCCTCCAGGAAAAAACGCTAAAGAAAATTCACGATAAAATGGTTTTAGAAGTGGAAAATGCAGGTGGTGTGATAAAAGATATCGCTTATTGCTGCCACAAGCCGAATGAAGGATGCTCCTGCAGAAAACCAAGCCCTGGAATGATATTGGACCTGGCAGACCGGTACGATATTGATCTCACTAAGAGTTTTATGATCGGGGATCGTGAAACAGATATTGAAGCAGGAAGGAAAGCCGGTGTCACCACTATAAAAATTGGCAGGGAAATAGGAAAAGCTGATTTCTTAGCAATCCATCTGCTAGAAGCAGCCGATCATATCCGATCTCGTGAAAAAAAGTAAAGAACGCTCATTTCTAGAGCGTTCTTTACTTTTACACAGACGTCTACTTATGAACCAGCTGTCTTTTATTTTTTTGAATGACCGCTTTTATTGTAAAATAGGAAACTTCTTCCCCGAGTTCTTCCTTCAATGGTTTCAACTTTTCACTTCCAAGATGATCAATAGCGTTTAAGACCATAGCTTCTTGCTCAGCCGGGATAATTCTTTCCCAGTTTAGCGGTATTCCTTCCTCTGCACAACGGAGAAGATGGTTTTCTACTGTTTGCACCGAAAGATTCCGCGTTTTGGCGATATCAGTAATAGGCTGATTTTCTTTAAAGAGTGCGTAAGTATCCAAATGGCTGTCCTTTTTTGGAGAATCTGATGAACTCTCCATTTCCGCTGCAGCAGTAGCTGAAGCAGTGAATTCCTTAAGTGTGTCCAGGAAAATCTGGCCATAACGGTCAAATTTCACTTTTCCGACGCCTTTAATCTCCAGCATTTCATCTTCATTACCAGGAACTTTTTCGCTCATTTCCTTTAGGGCACTATCCGCAAAAACGACATATGGAGGTACGTTTTCCTGATCTGCCAGTTCCTTACGCAAGTTCCTCAGATGTTCAAAGAGCTCGTTATTTTCAGTAAAGCTGGTAATCGATTTTCGTTTCTCTTTTCGATAAACCTTTTCTTCTCCCTTTAACACAAACAGTGCTCTGGGTGCCAGCATAAGGACAGGGTACTGGCTATCGGATAACTGAAGGAGGCCTTCCGCTGTCAAATAATCAATAAGCTGCATAATTTCTTTTTGAGGCCGGTTTTTCATTAATCCATACGTCGTTAGAGAGGTAAGCCCCAGCTCTTGGATTCGCTTTGTTTTCGATCCGTTCAGCACTTGTGCGACTGCTGTTTTTCCAAACCGCTGATTCATGCGTTTCACACAGGAGAAAACCATTTGCGCTTGAGTGGTAATGTCCGTTTGCTCACGCTGGTCGGTACAATTTCCGCATTTCCCGCAATCAGCTGATTCCTCATCTCCAAAGTACTCGACAATAAAACGCTGCAGGCATTGTTCAGTATGGCAATAGTCTGTCATAAACTGAAGCTTTTTGTATTCATTTCCTTTCCTTGCTTCATCCATGGTTCCTTGTTCAATTAAAAATTTCTGAAGCTGGACATCCCGTGCGGAGAAGAATAGAATACACTCACTTGGTTCGCCGTCTCTGCCCGCACGCCCCGCTTCCTGATAATATGCTTCAAGATTGCGGGGAAGATTGTAATGAATGACATAGCGGACATTCGTTTTATTAATCCCCATTCCAAAAGCATTTGTAGCTACCATGATTGCCGTATCATCAAAAATAAATTGATTTTGTGATTCCCGTCTTTCCTCTTCGGATAGGCCGGCATGATATTTTGAAACAGTAAAACCATTTTTCTTTAAAAAACTATGAAGCTGATCGACTTCATTTCTAGTCGAAGCATATATAATTCCAGAATTTGAACTGTTTTTCTTTACATATCGAAGCAGATATTCACGTTTAACTTCATCTTTAATAATAGAAAACGTTAAATTATTCCGAGCAAAACCCGTAACAAAAGTGTTTTCTGGCTGAATGTCTAACAGCCGGCAGATATCTTTTGTTACTTCCTTGGTGGCTGTAGCCGTCAAGGCGACGATAACAGGCCGCGGATGAAGTGAAGCCAGCATATCTTTGATACGCAAATAACTTGGACGGAAGTCATGTCCCCATTGAGAAATACAATGAGCCTCATCGATGGCGATCATGGATATATTCATTTTTCCTATGAGACGTCTGAACGCCATGGACTCCAGCCGTTCAGGCGCAACATAAATCAACTGATAGGCACCGTTTGCCGCTTGTTGTATCCTGTCCTGAATGTCTTCGTCAGATAGTGAACTATTAATATATGTAGAAGGAATTCCAGCATTCTCAAGGGAATCGACCTGATCCTTCATCAACGAAATAAGGGGAGAGATAACCAGGGTCACTCCATTGAGCAGCATAGCAGGAACCTGATAGCAGATGGACTTTCCTCCCCCTGTAGGCATGATCCCCAATGTATTCTTATGCTGGAAGATGCTCTTGATCACTTGTTCTTGTCCTGGCCGAAATGAAGAATAGCCAAAATGTCTTTCTAAAATTTGTTGAGCTAAATTAAACATACAATCTCCTTCCTGAACAAAAGAAAGAATAGAAAAAAAGAATTTCACAAAGGTACTAAATAAAACGGAACAATGCTTAATTATACATCAATCCTGAAAAACCTGCTGTAAATAACAAAAGAAAAACAGGGTTCTACTCTATGCTTTCTAAAATAACGATATCAATTACTTTCCACTAATGGATAAATTATTAAATGTAGTTTTTTGTTAGAAATAGATGAATAAAATAGTATTTTGTAATATTATTGTAATCTCCCTAAAATACTTTTGTTATAAATATTTTATATTATTAATTTATTGGTATCGCAAGAAAATTTTGGGGGGAAAGAGCAACTTGAAAAGATTACTTATGGGGTTGGGAATTGCAGGCATTTTAACTGCAAATCCTTTAGTGGGACAGGCAGCACTGGGAGATCATACGTTAAAATACGGAATGACTCATACAGAAGTAAAAGATTTGCAGCAAACGTTAAAAACGAAAGGTTACTTTACGTACAGCACGACTACAACCTATTTTGGTACATATACAGTGAATGCTGTGAAAAGCTTTCAAAAATCAAAAGGACTTACTGCTGACGGAGTTGCAGGGCCGGCCACCTTTAAGGCATTGGGAATCTATCCGTCCTATAGCAAAACTCAACTTGTTTCCACTGCTAAAACTTACTTAGGTGTCCCTTATGTGTGGGGTGGTGCGACACCTTCAGGCTTTGACTGCAGTGGATATATCGACTATGTATTTAAAAAATCGGCGGGAATCACACTGCCAAGAACGGTTGCAGATATTTATAAAGAAGGTACAAAGGTTACTACTCTAAGCGCCGGAGATTTGGTTTTCTTTGAAACCTATCAGACCGGTGCTTCACATGTCGGTATCTATATCGGAAACAACCAGTTTATTTCCGCTACTTCCTCAAACGGAGTCAGCATAGCTTCCATGAGTAATACATATTGGGCACCCCGGTATTTAGGGGCAAAACAAATATAAGGGAAAAGCCAGAACAGCGTTACTGTTGTTTTGGCTTTTTTTATTTATATAATTAATCAAAATCCACATGAAAATAGAAAAAGAGGGAAATATAGGAAGAAACGAGGAGGGATCTTTTTAATCATGAAAAAGAGTAAACTGCCCGATTTTTCAGAATCCTACTGGAAAGAATCCTGCCAAGTACAGGGATATGAAATTTTATCAACCGATTTAGAAGCAGATGCAGTGGTTATAGGAGGAGGAATTACAGGAATCACAACTGCTTATCTTCTGTCGAAAGAAGGGCTGAGCGTAATCCTACTGGATGGAAGTAAAATATTAAATGGGACAACCGGCCATACAACCGCAAAAATAACGAGCCAGCATGGTATAATCTATGATGAGTTAATTCAGCATTTCGGAGTAGAACAAACGAAGCTCTATTATGAAGCAAACAACGGTGCTCTGAATTTTATCAGGTCCATGATCCAGGACCATCAGATTGACTGCGATTTTTCCGAAGAAGACGCCATCATCTATGCAGAATCGGAAACCTATCTCAAACAGGTTCAAAAGGAATATGATGCCTACCAAAAGCTGAACATCAGCAGTGAATACTCTGAGAGCATCGCGTTGGATCTGGCTGTGCGAGGAGCCGTTTTGATGAAAAAACAGGCACAATTTCATCCGGTTAAGTATCTTTCCGCACTCATACAGGAGATTACAAAGAACGGCGGCAAAATCTTTGAAAATACCACCGCAGTTGATATTGAAACTGGAAATCGCCCTCGAGCCGTAACAAAAGACGGTTATAAAATTACCTGCAGACATGCTGTAATTGCTTCTCACTTTCCTTTTTTCGATGGAGCCGGGTTTTATTTTGCAAGGATGCACGCTGAACGTTCATATGCGATTGGTGTTACGACGGAAAGAGATTATCCAGGCGGGATGTATTTAAGTGCGGACAGTCCGACCCGTTCTTTAAGATACACGAATTACAATGGTGAGAAATTAATCATCGTTGGCGGTGAAAGCCATCAAACAGGACAAGGAATGTGCACAAGCAAGCACTATGAAGCCTTGGAAGCATTCAGTGAAAAGGTGATAGGTATATCCGACATCCCTTATCGCTGGTCTGCACAGGACTTAATTACATTAGATAAAATTCCTTACATCGGTCCGATTACTGCCCCCCATGAAAATATCCTGGTTGCCACAGGATACCGCAAGTGGGGAATGACGAATGGAACGGCGGCAGGTTTGCTCATAAAAGATCTGATTTTAGAAAAGAAGAATCCGTATGCCGACGTCTTTTCACCATCAAGGTTCAAGGCTGATCCAAGCCTGAAAACATTGGTTGTAGAAAATGCTGATGTTGCCAAGCACCTGATCGAAGGCAAGCTGGAGATGCCGGATAAAACTCCAGGAGATCTATCACCGGATGAAGGGGCAGCAGTTACGTACAATGGCAAAAGAGCAGGAGCGTACAAAGATAAAGAGGGAAAGCTCTATGTACTCGATACCACCTGCACACATCTCGGATGTGAGGTGGAATGGAACAATGCCGAACGCTCGTGGGACTGCCCGTGCCATGGATCGCGCTTCTCGTTTGAGGGTGAGGTACTGGAAGGCCCGGCGACCGAACCGCTGGAAAAGCTGGATCAATAGACAAAATAAAAAGTGGCTCCCTTTTTTTCGGGAGTCACTTTTTTGCTGCGGCAATTAAAGCTTGAAATATGCTCATCATTCCAGGGGAAGCTGTCAGCTCTTCTGGATGCCACTGAACACCCAGGATAAAATGGTCTTTGTTTCTGCTTTCAATGGCTTCCACGATTCCATCCGGTGCATAGGCACAGGGTAGAAGAGGCGGAGCTGCAGATTTTACGGATTGATGATGGAAGCTGTTCACTTGAAGCGTAGGAGTTCCTGCAAGTTCGTGAAGGAACGAACTCTTCTTGATCGAAACTTCATGAGTGGGAATATTTCTTGGTGCCTGTTGCTTATGTTTAACCGGCTGTTCAGTTTCAGCGGGAATGTGTTGAATCAATGTTCCTCCTAACGCAACATTGATAATGTTCATTCCGCGGCATATGCCTAAAAGCGGCTTTTTATTCTGTTCAGCTAACCTTACAGCTTGGATTTCAAATTCATCCTGCGTCCTGTTTACGATGCCAAGCTCCGGCGTTGGATGCTGCTGATAGAAGAAAGGATCTACATCATCTCCTCCAGGCAGTACAATCCCATCACACTTCAAAATCATTTGTTCTGTTAACCCCTGGTTTACAGATGGAAGCAAGACGGGAAGACCCCCCGCTTGGATAATTGCGTCACTGTATTTACGGTGTAAAATAGAGCTCTGGTTTCCATTATGTTCAGCACTTGAAACTGTAATCATGATCATAGGCGAGACTTTTTTCATAGCATTAAATCCTTTCAGGCATTATCTGTTTCTTTCCAGTATGCCCCATTTGATGATTACGTTTACAAATAAGAAGGCACGGTAAATTATTAGGATTAATTTTCTTAATATTCAAACAAAATAAAAGGAGGAAGTCTATGAAAAAGAAAGCATCGGTTACGATCAGTCTCGTCCTCAGCTTTTTTCTTATTATGGAGCCGAGCCTTGCAGTTGATCCATCCTTCATTCACTCGAGTACGATATGGAACTGAAGGCAGCAGTTGAGGAGCCAAGAATATATACCAACAATACAAGTAATTATATGAAGGAAAAAGGGATTCCTGAGGCGGCTGTTGCGAAGCTCAATCAAATAGGTCATAAATTTGGCGCAGCAGGGGATGAAATCGGCAATGTTCAAAGTATTTTTATTGAGGACTCCAGCAGAAACGGAGCTGCAATCGGTATACTCCTTATCCATCACCCGTAGCAGATAAAAGGGGCTGTCCAAGAAGTCTGTAAGCTGTTGATTTCCGTTCCAGGCTGCTCGCTTTCCGCGGGGCGTGCGGTGAGCCTCTTGGTGCAAGCACCGGCGGNNATTTTCGACTTTCTGGACAGCGTCTTTCTTATCGTCTTGCTTATAGAATTGCATTCTCAAACTCTCTTAAATCTTCTATTTCTGCTACTTTAAACCCGCTGTGTTCAATCTTATGAATCAGCTGTTCCACTTCTTCTTTTGATACAGAACGGTTAAGAGTAATAACGATCCGGCGCACGAATTGCTTGCCCGCATCCTGTGTGAAGACTCCTTCAATATTATATTCATCATTTATAGAAGAAAACAGCTTTTTCAATGATCCTTTCCCTTCTGTAGTGGAGACAGTGAGCGAATATCCGCCTTTTTTTATGCCATAGGAATCTTCAAGAATATCCATCACCTTTGAATGGGTGACGATTCCTTGAAAAAAGCCGTTTTGATCAATAACAGCCATGAAAGGAAGGCGCCGGATAGAAAACAAAACTTTAAAATATGGCGTATCCTCATACACATAGCTTTCCTCATCCTGAATCAGCTTGCTCACTGGATCGGATGTAGAACCGGCTTCATCAATGATATAATCGGACGTTGTTTCTTTATAGATCAGCCCCCGAAACTTTTCCTCTTTTTCATCAAGAACGGGAATACAGCGGTATCCTGACTGAATGAGCTGTCTTCTGCTCTCGCTGATCGATGTATTCTCTGTGACGTATGTTACTTTCGTTTTTGGTATGTAATTTGATTTAATCTTCATTTTTGACCCCCTATGGATAGAATGCATTTATCCTTACTAGTTTCGTCATTATTTGCACCATTCCCTTTTTCTATCGTTTGATATCCCGAAAATATTTTCAAAAAATTGCTATTTTTACAAATTCGTCCAAATGACCCAGGATATTATTACCTTTATTCTCCTTTGGTGTGTCGAATGATTCGTCCTTTTGTTGCAAGGAGTCACACTTTGGAATCCAGAAATAGGTAAGGCAGTTAACCAAAGGAGGATGTATCATGAAAAAACCAGCAAAAAAAGCCGTAACGATGACAACAGCTGCCTTGCTTGCAGCAAGTTTATTTACAGGGTCTGCTGCAGCAGCTGCTCAAGGGAAAGGAATCGTTTCTCCGCCGCATGTGATGAAAGGCGGCTACCAACCCATCCAAAAATACAGTCAGACACCGAAAGCTCCTTTTCAAACCCTTGCAAAACAAAGCAGCCGCTTAAATGTGATGGGCCCTTCCAAACCTAGCTACAAGATGAACGTGTTCTACGACACGGCGAAGCATCAAATTTCCGGAAAGCTTTCTGTAAAGTTTAAAAACAACTTGAAGAAAAACTTAAATGAACTTTATTTCAATCTTTGGGGCAACGCTGACATGTTTGCGGAAAATGGAGGCAGCATGGATGTCAGCAATGTAAAAGTGGATGGAAAACGGGCGGTGTATAACGTAGATGGAACTGCGCTGCATATTCCTTCCGTCAACATTAAAAAGGATAAGTCAGCCTCTGTCAGTATGAATTTTACGGTAAAGGTTCCTGAACAGCAGGACCGCTTTGGCTGGTTCAAAAATACCGTATCACTAGGAAACTGGTTCCCGATTCTTGCTGTCTATGACAAGGAAGGGTGGAATGTGGATCCGTACTTTCATGCCGGGGAATCCTTCTATTCTCTAACTGGAGACTATGATGTTACCGTCACTACGGATAAAAAACAGGTCATTGCAGCTTCCGGAACAGAGATTGGAAAACCACAAACAGTAGGTAACCTTGCCGTACACCGTTATAAAGCACATAAAGTCAGGGATTTTGCGATGGAGATGGATCCTAGCTACAAAGTAAAAAAAGGGACGGTCAACAACGTTAAAATCAATGTTTACTATACAGCTGAACAAGCTGCGTATGCGGATTCAATGCTCCAGTCCGGCCTGAAAAGCATCGATCTGTTCAGCGATCATTTTGGCACCTATCCTTGGCCAGAACTTGATATCGTTGGAATGGAAGGCTGGTTCGGCGGAATGGAATATCCTCAGCTCGTCATGATCAGTATTGCAGGACAACGTTCTCAAGAGTGGGTAAAATCCGTAACCGCGCATGAGATCGGCCACCAATGGTTCTATGGAATAATTGGGGATAACGAATATGATGAGCCTTGGCTGGATGAATCCTTTGCAACATTTTCGGCAGCTTTATATGACAATGAGTTAGATCAGCTGACTACACCAGCCGTACCCAATAAGGATTATCATCTTTCTTCTCCAGTATCAACCTATACAGCGGGTGGCAATGCAGGGATTAACGCTTACTATCAAATGATCTATGGCTATGGCTCCCGCACGCTTAATGATCTCCGTTTAAAAGTAGGGGACAAAGCATTCTATTCTGCAATGAAAGCCTACTTTAAAGAAAAGAAGTTTGGTGTGACGACGACAAAAGATTTCGTCACCATCATGGAAAGAGAAACCGGGAAAGATCTTGGAGAGTTCTTTAAAGATCACCGTGTTTATATTTCCGATCAAGAATAGAGTAACCTCATTGCAGCTAGCCGGCTCGGTACTGAGCCGGCTTTTTTACGGTTTCTATCTTCTGAAAGCTCTAATACAATGAAATCTGCCATGTTACAATTGGAGGGAGATGTTAAACAGGGAGTTGATATTGTGGAAACCAGGAAACCGCTTAAAAAAGAAACGATGCAGCATTACTTAAATAAATACCCTTTATTGAGTAAAGCCTCTAACGTGGAAGAAGTGTTTTGGAGTAATCCGCGATATACCCCAGGTCATAGCCCGGAAACTGAAACGATCCGTTTAGCAGATATTAGTGAAGCTGAAGAAAGGCTTAATCGGTTTGCTCCTTATATATCAGTGGCTTTTCCTGAAACGCGGCCAACGAACGGAATCATTGAATCTCCATTGCAGGAAATACCTGATTTTCAAATGGCAATAACAGATATTGAAGATTTGAACCATCCGGGCAAATGGCTTTTAAAATGCGACAGCCACCTTCCTATATCGGGTTCGATCAAAGCGAGAGGCGGCATTTATGAAGTATTGAAGCATGCTGAAGAATTGGCATTTCATCATCAGTTGATAACGAGGGACGAGAACTATGCAAAGTTTGCGGAAGAACCGTTTACACAGCTCTTTTCCCAATATTCCATTGCTGTCGGCTCTACCGGAAATTTAGGTCTGAGCATCGGAATAATGAGTGCGAAATTAGGTTTTAACGTAACCGTCCACATGTCGAGTGATGCAAAGGATTGGAAGAAAAACCTTTTAAGAAGCAAAGGAGTCGAAGTCATCGAGTATCGTGCGGATTACAGCTTGGCCGTTGAGGAGGGAAGGAAACAGGCCCAACTCGACACGAGGTGTTATTTTATTGATGACGAGAATTCCACTACTCTTTTCTTAGGTTACGCTGTAGCTGCCCTGCGATTAAAAAAGCAGCTCCAAGAACAAGGTATTCCTGTTGACCAGGATCATCCTTTATTTGTCTACCTCCCTTGCGGAGTGGGTGGAGGCCCAGGGGGAGTAGGTTACGGATTAAAAGTTTTGTTTAAGGAGAATGTCCACTGCTTTTTTGCTGAACCGGTACAATCTCCCTGCATGCTCATAGGGATGATGACAGGCCTTCATGAACAGGTATCCGTATTTGACTTTGGCTTAACCAATGATACAGCAGCTGATGGTTTGGCAGTCGGCCGTCCTTCCGGCTTTGTCGGGAAATTCATCGAACCGTATTTAAGCGGTATTTATACGATAACGGACGGAGAACTGTTCCGGCTTCTTCGGCTCATTTCCGACTCTGAGAAGTATTCTCTTGAGCCCTCGGCCTTAGCCGGTGCAGCTGGACCTTCCAGACTTTTAAAGACCACTGAAGGCGTAGGTTATCTCAAGAAACATCACCTGGCGGAGAAAATGGAAAATGGAACGCACATCATATGGGCAACTGGCGGCAGCATGGTGCCTGATGAAGTAATGGCAAACTACTATCAAATGGGAAGCAGAAGTTAGGTTCATAAAAGACAGGGAAGGAAGAAATGGTTATCCTCTTCATGAAAGAGTTTTATCTGTGCTTCCCTATCCATACAACCGTTTATGATGTCATCGTCACTCATAAAGTTTTCATGTTCTCTATCTATTGATTTCAGGTATATTTTCAAAAAGAACAAACCAGCCAGCCCGCTAAGAGGCTGGATTTTCCTTTATCTTCCGGAAATCGGTCTATTCAATTTTTTTACAATCCATTATTATAAGTATAAAAACGCTTACATAAGGGGTTTCTATGGGATTGAAAAAAATAGGTCTTTCCATATTTATAGCCATCTTTTTTTTAAACGCGGGTTATATGCTGTTTTTCGGAAGGGAAACGTTTCAGGTAAAGCCCTCCGCTGCACAAACACCGAAATATCTTTATCATTTTGTCCTGATATCAGAGGAAATAGATAATGAATATTGGCTGCTTGTAGAAAAAGGAGCAAAAACAGAAGCAGATAAACGTCATATTCACTTGGACTATCTCGGGCCCAAGCAGGCAAACAATGAAGAACAGCTTACCTTAATCGATAAAGCCATCGCAGGCAAGGTCGATGGGATAATGACCCAGGGATTATCCAATGAAAAGTTTAACTACCTCGTTAATAAATCTGTACAAAAAGGAATCCCACTCCTGACCGTTGACACCGATGCTCCGGACAGTGAACGCCAGGTCTATGTAGGTTCTGACAATTACAGGGCCGGCAAGCTTGCAGGAGAAGAACTGGTGAAGAATACACAAGGTAAACAAAAAGTAGGAATTGTTACCGGCCGGCTTGATGCGTCCAATCAGAAGCTGCGGGTAAAAGGATTTGAAGACGTTCTTGCTAAACATAAAAGAATCCAGGTCGCCGGCATTGAAGAATCGAACATCACAAAAAGTGGTGCGCTGCAAGCTACCTATGAATTACTCAAGAACGATCCGGATATTACGGCCTTTTTTGGGACGAGTGCTTTGGATGGCATTGGCATCAGCCAGGTCACTTCACAATATCAAAGCAAGAATAAACCTTTCATTATTTCTTTTGATACCTTGCCCGAAACCATGGCCCTTATCAGGACTGAACAAATTAATGCAACAGTCGGACAGTATCCCTATCAGATGGGCGAAAAGGCCGTCCGAACTCTTCTGTCGGTGAAAAAAGGAAAGCTGCCTCAACCGCTTCAATATACAAAAACGGATATCATCAAAAAAACGAAACCAACTAAGCTGTGGAGGGCCTCAAGATGAAAACGATCCGCAGCAAGCTGTTGCTCTATTTTTTTGTCTTTGTCATTCTATTTAACGTAGTTTCCATCTCCATTTTTTTCAGCAGCCGATCCTTTTTGTTAGAGTATGATTCTCGATTTAAGCAATTTTTGCTCCTGAACGAAATCTCACAGACGTCTGACCAGCTGTACGATAAAGCAAATCAGTATGTGGTTGAACGAAACAAAAAAGTGATTACTGAGTTTCATAAATTACGATATAAACTAAACGAAAAGACAGGATTACTTCAAAAGGATCAGAAAGGGTTTGACAATATTCAGCTGCAAACCTATGTCCATATGGTCCAAACCTTAATACAAGAATGCGAGTTATCGATCGGATTTGCCATTCAGGATGATATCGATCAGTACTCACTGCATTTAAAGGAAGCGAGGAACACGTCTTCTTATCTTCAAGACACCACATTGTCACTGATCGATCTTGAACTGACGGATTACCAATCTTTTTATGCAGACCTCGAAAAGAGAAATGAATCATTCAAGTGGTTTACTTTGTTTTTATTTAATACGACTGTGCTTCTCGCCATCTTTTTTGCCCTATGGTTCTCCAGAGGAATCAATAAACCTGTACAAATTTTATCGAAAGCCGCATCAGAAGTCTCCGCCGGAAAGCTTGATGGGAAGCCCGTACTGATCCAGTCCAACGATGAGCTGAAGCTGCTCGGTGAGACCTTCAATCTGATGCGCAAAAACATACGTCAGTACATCTCTGAGATTGAAGAAAAGTCCGAGCTCGATTCCCTGCTTAAAGAACTGGAGCTGAAGCATCTTCAAAATCAAGTCAATCCTCATTTTTTATTCAATACATTGAATACCATCTCAAGGATGGCCTTTTTTGAGCAGGCAGAGGAGACGTCAAAACTCATTCATTCTGTTTCCACGCTCCTTCGATACAGCCTGAATGATATTAATCAATCTGTCCTCTTGCGTGAAGAGGCAAAGGTAGTCATTGAGTATTTTCATATTCAGCAGACGCGGTTTTCCGACCGGATCGCGTTTCACACTAAAATTGATGAAGATTGTACGAACATCTTGGTTCCAAGACTGATTCTTCAACCTATTGTTGAGAATGCTTTTATCCATGGTGTCGAAAGTATGGAGGATGGGGGAGAGATTTTCTTGGCCATCTATACAGAAGGAGAAACAATCATAGCAGAAGTAAAGGATAATGGAGCAGGAATGCCTGCCGATGCATTATGGAAACAGACAGGTTCGGCTCATGTGGGCCATTCAACTGGCATTGGTCTGGAAAATGTCATGAGACGGATGGCGCTTTTCTATCAATCTGAAAACCTTGTAAAGATCCATTCAACCCCTGGAAAAGGTACATCGGTTAAACTTATATTTCCCCAGTAGGAGGCGGCTTCAGTTGAAAGTAATCATAGCGGATGATGAAAGCCTGGAACGGAAAGCATTACGAAGAATAATTGAAGATCACTTTCCTGATATGACCATTGCAGGAGAAGCTTCCAATGGAAGATTAGCCGTTGAAATGGCCAGAAAACACAAACCTGATTTTATGCTGATGGATATTAAGATGCCCGGTTTAAACGGAATTGAAGCTATCCAAATCATAAAGAAACAAAACCCTTCCATGCAATTTATCATGGTTACTGCCTATGAATCTTTTCAATATGCAAAAGAAGCGATGAAGGAGGGGGTAAGAGAGTATTTGTTAAAGCCCAGTACAGCAGAAGAAACGGTCCATGCGATTCAAAGAGTGTGCCAATCCATTTCTGAAGAGCAAGATAAGCAAAGCTGCTATTCCGCTACAGCAGAGATTGTTTTAGAAAATATTCTGTTGAAGATTCTGCAATATGAGCTTAACGATAAGGTTCTAGAGCAATTAGCTGTTTTATTTCCAAATATGCGGAATACCTTTATTTCTGTCATTGAATGTGAAAAAAACATTCAATTAGAGCAAGTGATTTCTGTGCTTAATAAAAGATCACCATTTCCGTTTATTTCTCTTCCTTATGGAAATCAGCTCGTTCTGCTTTTTATGAGCCACAAGAGCAATCCAATAAATGATTCTTTGCAGCTGGCAAAGAGGCTTCAAGCTGAAGTCTTTGAAAAATTATGGATGGGAGTGGGAAAACCATATACGGATTTAAAAGAGATCAGGCACTCCTATGAGGAAGCCGCTAAGACTGTTCATTTTCTGAAAAAGCAAAACAGCGGGCGTTTTGCTCATTTTTCCCAAGTTGATCCTGCAAAAGAAACTGGACTCGATGAGATCGTTGAGGCTATTTTCAGCAACGATTCTAATGGAGCGAAAAGTATGCTGGGAAAAGAACTGTCATCCATTCAATTAATGGATTTATACATTTTACTCAGGGAAAGACTGGTTCAGGAAGAAATAGACGTCAGTGATTTGTCCTACCCTGAAAATAGAAATGCTTGGGAGGAATTAATCAGAAATGCTTGCAGGATGATCAATGAAAACAAGGAAACGAATGATCCGATAAAACTGGCAAAGAAATATATCGATGAACACTTTCATGAAGCTGTATCTTTGGAGCAGGTAGCAGAAATGGCGGGCTTGAGCCCGACTTATTTTACTAAGCTATTTAAAGAAGAGACAGATGTTACGTTTATTGAATTTCTAACAGAAATCCGCCTTCGGAAAGCGATGAAACTGCTAAACCAAAATCAGTACAGCCTGAAACAAATTTGCTTTATGGTGGGTTATAAAGATCCGAATTATTTCAGCCGTGTGTTTAAAAAGCAGTTTTTGCTTTCGCCTAAACAATATCTCAGACAAAAAGCAGAGGACGCCAAATCATAAAAAAGTGAAGATAATGATAAAAAAGTACAGAAAATTGGCAAACAAGAACCTGCCAATCCTTTTTATACTAGTGATGTAAGCGGTAACAACGTAAATGAAGGGGGAGGTTCACTTGAAAAAGAAAGTATGGATTTATGCTGTACTGGCTTTTAGTTTGATTCTGTCAGCATGCAGCCAATCCAGCTCGGGACAGAGTGATCAGAAGAAAAGCTCTGGCAAGCTGGAGATTTTCAGCTGGTGGACAGGTGCCGGTGAAGAGGACGGATTAAAAGCTCTTATCAAGCTATTTAAAGAAAAAAATCCTGATATCCCAATCGAGAATGCGGCTGTAGCCGGAGGAGCAGGCACGAATGCCAAGGCAGTACTGGCAAGCCGTATGCAGGGGAATGATCCTCCTGCTACTTTCCAGGTACATGGCGGTTCTGAACTGAACGACGGCTGGGTGGCTGCAGGCAAGATGGAGCCTTTGAATGATCTGTATGACAAAGAAGGATGGAATGACAAGTTTCCTAAGCAGCTGATTGACATGGTCAGCAAAGACGGGAAAATTTACTCTGTTCCAGTAGATATCCACCGCGGAAACGTTCTCTGGTACAACAAGAAAATTTTCACTGATAACAATCTTGAAGCTCCAAAAACGTTTGATGAATTTTTCAAGGTTGCTGACCAATTAAAGAAAAAAGGAATAACACCTCTTGCCCTTGGGGATAAAGAGCCGTGGACAGCCACCATGATTTTTGAAAACGTCCTTCTCGGAACGCTGGGAAATGAAGACTAT
The DNA here is from genome assembly GCF_036216745.1 of Fictibacillus sp. B-59209. Classification (NCBI taxonomy): domain Bacteria; kingdom Bacillati; phylum Bacillota; class Bacilli; order Caryophanales; family Fictibacillaceae; genus Fictibacillus; species Fictibacillus sp. B-59209. The sequence continues at coordinate 41,536 of NZ_JARMMC010000019.1, forward strand.
CAGAAATTGTGGAAAGGCGAAATGAAGTTTGATGACCCAAAAGTGAAGAAGGCTGCTGAAACGTATAAAAAAATGCTTTCTTATATTAATTCTGACCATAGTTCAAGAAACTGGCAGGATGCTTCTCAAATGGTCGCCAAGGGCGATGCAGCGATGAACATCATGGGAGACTGGGCCAAAGGCTATTTCGTGAATGATCTTAAGCTTAAAGTGAACGAAGACTTCGGATGGGTGCCGACACCAGGCACAGAAAATCAGTTTATGATCATCACAGATACGTTCGGACTTCCTAAAGGTGTGAAGAATGCAAAGGATGTCAAGCAGTTCTTATCTGTTTTAGGCTCAGTTGATGGCCAGGATGCTTTTAATCCATTAAAAGGGTCTATACCAGCTAGAACTGACGCGGATGTTTCCAAGTATGATGAATACGGAAAACAGACGATTAAGGAATTTAAAGAGGCACAGCTGGCTGCTAGCCTTGCACATGGTTCAGCCGCTCCTGAAGGATTTGTAACAAAAGCTAATCAGGCGGTCAATATTTTTGTAACACAAAAGAATGTGAACCAGCTGATCGATGCATTAACACAAGCGAGCAGTGAACTGAAAAAGTAAGGATTGAGAGAAAAGAGGAGGAGGACATCTCTTCCTCTTTTCTTAATACCAACAAAGATTAAGGAGGAACGGTTGGATGGAACCCAAAATATTGCCTTCTCTTCAATCAGGCACTTCATTAGCCGTTTCAGCAAAGAAACGGAAAAAACGAAATGTAGATCAGCTTTTGTCTTTTGTTTTTATTCTCCCTTCCATTTTGGCAGTAGGTGTGTTTGTCTATGGATTCATCGCCTGGTCCGGGTATGTTTCATTATCCAACTGGAACTCTCTTGTTCCAGACATGTCTTTTGCTGGGTTTAAGAATTATGTTTTCCTGTTTAAGGATTTCCGGTTTCAGGCTGATTTAAGGAATACACTGTTCTTCACGGTGTTCTTTATTCTTGCTGTTCTTGTGATGGGATTGTTGCTCGCTGTATTCCTTGATCAAAAGATCCGCGGGGAAGGGCTCTTCAGAAATATTTTCTTTTTCCCTATGGCCCTTTCTTTTGTTGTTACAGGCGTCATCTGGCAGTGGCTGCTGAATCCAGCAACAGGGGTCAATCTCTTTTTGAAGAAATTAGGTCTGGATTCCCTTTGGTATACTTCAGTAAAAATTATTCCTGGAGTGGAATGGGGGAAAATTCAGTTTGGTGTTCCTGTTGCGGTGATCGCAGTCGTCATCGCCGCTGCATGGCAGATGACCGGGTTTTCAGTGGCAATGTATTTAGCAGGATTGAGAGCCATCCCGGAAGAAATCAGAGAGGCTGCCCGAATGGATGGTGCTTCCGAATTTCAGATCTACCGTAAAATCATTTTCCCAATCGTTGCTCCGGTAACCGTGAGTGTTGTCATCATAATGGCCCATATATCGTTAAAGATCTTTGATTTGATCTATGCCATGACAGGGCCAGGAGCCAATTTTGTCACAGATGTTCCCGGCGTCTATATGTTTGAGACCACATTCAGGGGCAACTATTATGCAAACGGTGCTGCCATTTCCATCATCATGCTTGTAACCGTTGCCGTCTTTATCGTACCTTACCTTATTTCAAGCAGAAAGGGGGAATCGTGATGGCAGTACGCTCTGTTTATCGTACCCTGCTTTACGTTTTGCTGATCATCTTAAGTCTTTTCTATCTTATGCCTGTCTATGTCATGCTGATTACGAGCCTGAAACCGCTTGACCAGATTACACTGTCACAAATGTGGGAACTCCCGCATTCACTTGATTTCAGCAGTTATCAGCAGGCGTTCGAGAGACTCTCCCCCAATTTTATGAACAGTATTTATCTGGTGATTCCTGCGACACTTTTGTCCGCTTTATTAGGTTCGTTAAATGGATACGTGCTTTCTAAGTGGAAATTTAAAGGAGCCGACTGGATTTTCACCGCTATTTTGTTCGGTATGTTTATCCCTTATCAGAGCATTTTGATCCCTCTCATTCAATTTTTGCGTGAAGTAGGCCTTTATAACAGCATACCGGGTCTGATCTTTGTTCATATAGTATACGGAATTCCGATTACTACTCTAATGTTCAGAAATTTTTACGCCAGCATACCTGAGGAAATGATGGAATCAGCAAAGATTGATGGAGCTGGCATCTTTAAAATCTATCAGCATATCATCGTACCGCTCTCTATTACCGGGTTTGTTGTTGTAGGAATCTGGCAGTTCACAAACATATGGAATGAATTTTTATTTGCTGTAACGATTACAACTTCGTCGCAGCAGCCGATCATGGTAGCACTCCAAAATCTTTCAGGAAGTCAGATTGTACAATGGAATGTTCAAATGGCCGGTGCTTTATTGGCCGCTTTGCCTACTCTTCTCGTCTATATTTTCCTTGGTAAATTTTTTGTAAAAGGCCTTTTGGCAGGTTCGGTCAAAGGATAATAGTGAAGAACAGTCTGATTCGAGCAAGAGCAGGCTGTTTTTTTGTGCAAATTTTTTTATAATATTCTTACTTTTATATATACTGGCTATAAGAACGTTTAAGGAGGACTATCATGAATCAGAAACGATCGGAAGAGAACATTCACAAAACGTTTAAAAAGGAAATTTTTGAGTTCTTCGAAAATGAACCGTATGCAAAGTTTTTAGGCATCAAATTATTGGAACTAGGAGAAGGGACAGCAACAGCAGAGGTTGAAGTTGAAGCTCACATGTTAAATTCCCACGGCACCGCTCATGGAGCCGTGATTTTTGCATTGGCTGATTTTGTGTTTGCTGCCGCATGCAATTCCTATGGGAAGACTTCAGTCGGACTTTCCACCACGGTGAATTTTATGGCAGCAGGCAGAGCAAGCGCTAAACTGAAAGCGGTTGCTTCTGAAGAAAAGAAAAACAACAGAACCGCCTGGTATAACATCAGAGTTGAAAGTGAAGGAGAATTAATTGCTGTAATGGAAGCTCTTGCCTATAGAAAAAGCGGATATTTTGTTCCAGTGGAAGAGATGGAAAAGCCAATACCAGAATCCTTATAAATATCGGTTATCATTCTATGAAAGAAGGGAATGTACCACCGACAGATGAACCTTTAAAAATCACTGTTCAGTTATGAGGAGGTAAAGTATGAAAACGCAGGCAACAGAAATGAACAAAATGCTGAAGAGCTATCAGACGGTTCGATCTTTCAGTGAAATGCTGGTGCAGCCGCTGAATCTCGAGGATTTTATCATTCAATCCATGGAAGATACCAGTCCTCCTAAATGGCATCTGGCCCATACAACTTGGTTTTATGAAAAGTTTATTTTAAAAGAATTCGCCGAGGATTACCGGGGGTTTAATGACCAGTTCGATTATTTATTTAACTCTTATTATGAAACAGTGGGCCCTTTTCATCCCAGAATTCAGAGAGGACTGATCACTCGTCCTTCGGTTGAGGAAGTGTTTGAATACCGCAGTTATGTTGACGTACATATGGCTGATCTTCTGGAATCCGGCATTTCTGAAGAAAAGAAGAAAGAGCTGCTGCAGGTTCTTGAGATCGGATTACATCATGAACAGCAGCATCAGGAACTGCTCTTGACAGATATAAAGTACAATTTATCTCAGAACCCTTTTTTGCCGGCCTATCAAGAACAAAAGGAGAGAAATAAACCTTCTGCCGGTGCTGCAACTTATGTTGAACTAAAAAGCGGGCTCTTTGAAATCGGGAACAATGGTGAAATGTTTTGCTTTGATAATGAAACACCTCTTCACAAAGTATGGCTCGAACCATACAAATTGGCCACACATCTTGTTACCAATGGAGAATACTTGGCATTCATAGAGGATGGAGGATACAAGAAACCGCAGTTTTGGCTCTCCGACGGTTGGAGTGTGGTATGTAAAAATCAATGGGAATCGCCATTGTATTGGTTTAAGAGGGATGATGAATGGCATGTATATACCCTTGGTGGAGAGAAGAAGCTAGATCACGATGAACCTGTATGCCACGTCAGCTTTTATGAAGCGGACGCTTATGCAAGGTGGGCAGGTAAACGTCTTCCTACAGAACAGGAATGGGAACATGCACTGGCAGGGAAAAAAGTGGAGGGGAACTTTGCAGAAAGTGGAAACTATCATCCGGTTTCTTCCGGTTTACATGAAGATGGTCCCTTATATCAGACTTTCGGCGATGTGTGGGAGTGGACGAAGAGCCCTTACGTTTCTTATCCTGGGAACAAACCTTATGAGGGAGCTCTCGGAGAGTACAACGCAAAATTCATGTGTAACCAGATGGTGCTGAGAGGCGGATCCTGTGCCACCTCATCCTCACACTTCCGACCGACTTACCGGAACTTCTTTCAGCCGGAGAAAAGGTGGCAGTTCAGCGGCATTCGTTTGGCTGAAGACGGAAAGAGAACATAAGCTGATCCTCTGCGTTGTTGGCCATCTGCAGTGCTCTGCAACAGAGGTGCACGTCACATTGTTTTCTTCCATGATTGTTCCCCTCCATACGATCTACTTTACTTCTATGCTTTGCCTTAATTTGGGTTAAACTAAACATCATGTTCAGGTTTCAGCTTTGGCTGCGCAGTGAAAGTAAGAAAAACAATATTCTTTTCGCAAAAGATCGGGGGAGAGTATGGAAAAATCATATGATTGCATCATAATTGGCGGCGGAATTGCAGGATTACAGGCAGGTATTCAGCTAGGGCGTTATAAACACAAAACACTTATACTGGATTCCAATAATGGAAGATCCAACTTGTGCAAAAATTACCGGAATATACTGGGTTGGCCTGAAGGAGTAAGCGGAGAAACGTTAAGGCAAAGTGGAAAGAAGCAGGCTGAAAGGGTTGGTGTCATATTTAAGGAGCAAAAAGCCTCCACGTTGAATAAAAGTGATAACATCTTTACCATAACCACTGATCAGCAGGAATTCCTGCAAACCCGAACCGTATTGATTGCCACTGGCGTCATGGACAGGCTCCCTGCAGGAATCGAAAATTTGAAAAAATGTCTGGGTGAAACCATGTTTATCTGCCCTGACTGTGACGGCTATGAAGTTGAAGATAAAAAACTGATAGTTATTGGTTCAGGACAGGCTGGAGCTGGAATGGCCATCACGCTGAATTATTGGACGAAAGACATCACATATATTAACCATGAGCAAAAAGAATTGGATGAATCAACGCTTCAGGATTTAAAGGACTTAGGCATACTGCACATATCGAAACCCATACTGGAAATTATCGTGAAGGACGAGTCAATATTTGAAGGAGTCCTATTTAAAGATGGTCAAAAAATAATGGGTGAGCGTGGTTTTGTTGCCTTTGGAGGAAACAGGGTACATTCAGAACTTGCAGAGAAGCTGGGGGTTCAACTTGAGAAAAAACACATCGTTGTTAATGCAAGAACGAAAGAAACCAATATCGAAAATGTATGGGCGGCCGGAGATGTTGTCGCTCACTCCGAGCAGGTTGCCATAGCCATGGGAGATGGCGTACAGGCAGCGATTTGGATTCATAAAAGACTTCGTTCTTTAGAGCCTTAGAAAGGGAGGAACACAGAACGGATGAAAGCATTCAATGAAAGAATTGATAGATTGAACACCCACTCCGTCAAATGGGATCATACGAAAGCGATATTTGGAAAAGAAGATCTACTGCCGATGTGGGTGGCAGATATGGATTTTAAAGCTCCGCAGCCAGTCATTGATGCCATGAAACAAAGAATTGACCATGGTATTTTCGGATATTCAATGGCCACAGAAGATACAAAGCAAATCGTCATAAACTGGTTGAAGAAAAGGCATAACTGGGACATTCAAAGTGATTGGATCGTCTTTACCCCAGGTGTTGTTCCTGCTCTTTCTGCAGCGATCCATACCTATACCGACCAAAATGATGGGGTGATGATCCAGAGCCCGGTTTATTACCCGTTTGGTGACATGGTGAAAAAGAACAATAGAAAACTTTTCAGGAATTCTTTGCGCTATAACGGTGAAACCTATGAAATGGACTTTGAAGACCTTGAGTTACAGTTCCGGACGAATAATATTAAATTGATGCTCCTTTGCAACCCTCACAATCCTGTGGGCAGAGTATGGACCAAAGAGGAACTGGGGAAATTGGCAAAACTCTGCATTCAATATGACGTATTGGTTTTTTCAGATGACATTCATTTTGATCTGATCTATAAGAAGTACAGGCATACGATCTTGTCCTCTTTGTCCCCTGAAATTGAGGACAGGACGATCACAGGAATTGCTCCAAGCAAGACGTTTAATCTTGCAGGACTTCAATTTTCTACAATTATTATTCCGAATAAAACACTAAGGGACAAATTTAGTGATTATTTAGCAACAATTGGTTTTTTTTCACCAGGATCCTTGGGGATCATTGCTGCGGAAGCTGCTTATCAGCATGGGGAAGAATGGCTTGAGGGCTTAATGGAATACCTGGAAAGCAACCTGGACTACTTGAAAAATTTTATAAAAGAGAAGCTTCCCCAAATTAAAGTGATCGAACCCGAAGGAACCTACTTAGTTTGGCTGGACTGCTCCAATCTAAACATGGATCATAAAAAGTTGGAGAGCTTTATGCAAGATGTAGCAAAATTGGCATTTGATGAAGGTTATATCTTCGGGAAAGAAGGAGAAGGCTTTGAACGAATAAATATTGCCTGTCCTCTTGAAACCTTGAAAGAAGGATTAACAAGATTAGAGAAAGCGATAAATAAACAAAATGTTATTTGATGAAACCGCCCTGAATCTGATTCAGGGTTTTTTTAATTGGAAAGCTCTGTTAGTCCATGAAGTTTTTTGGTGGGGTATGATTGAAGAGCCGTCATAGCTATCACCCCTTCCTATTGGAGTAAAAGACTTGAGGGCCTCTTTTAAGCATCAGTATGCTAGGCCCTTTAAGATTGAAAATCAACAATATGCTTTAAAAAAGCCAATTGGAAAGAATTACTGTGCTAAATCAGTTGAAAACTTAAGGAATCCTTAGTAAAATGGCAAACTGTGTGAAGTGAATCGATCAAAGAGAAAGGGGGAAGTCAGGATGCATAACGTAATGGAAAGAGAAACAGCTTCGATTGAACAAGCGCGGAACAGTCTGGAATTTCAAGTGCTTCGAATGCAGAATGATTTAAAAAAAATAGCTAAAAAGTGGGATGTCCTTGGGGTCGAACAGACAAAAGATGACCATCTGACCATCGTGTACAAATTGGAAAATAAACATCAGTGTAAAATTATGCTGAATGACTGCTCCACTTCTTTTCAAGGAATTTGGGATTTTTCCATTGATGCCATTTATGACAGCAATGATAGTATCTTTATCGGAGACATTAGGGGACCCGCCAACATGGGTTATGGCTCAATTTGTATACGATATTTGAAGGAACTGGCGAAGGACCAAAACATCCCATATATAAAAGGGGACATTGCTACAAGAGACTGGGACCACGTAAACCGGCTAGTCCATTTTTATGAAAAGCACCATTTTTCAGTTCAATTGGATAACGAAAGCAAATCTGGCAGTATCGTTTGGAATGGCTAAAATGATTATTTCCTTTGAAAGTTAGAAAGCAACGTTTATAAACCTCCCGCCCGGGTATGTAAACACCCAAAAGCTTTAAAAGGAGGAATCTTTATGGGCAAGAATGTCCTGGGCGTTTTTAATTATGATGAGGAAGCAGTCATTGCTGTACAGCAGTTGAAGTCAGACGGTTATCCTATTGATGAAATCTCATTTGTCATCAACCATGATGGATTCAAAGATACTCTCGAAAAGAGGACGGGAGCTGCGGTTGATATCATTAATCAAGAAGAAACAATATTCCAAAAAATTAAAAATATTTTCTCGAATGATCCGTATACAAATAACTTTGAAGAAAAACTGGCTGGGCTAGGCCTCCCGGAAAACAAAGCCATAAACTATGCATCTGAACTAGAAGCAGGGAAGATATTAATGCTGGCAGGCTCAGATTATCAACTTGATGCGAGGGGCGAAAAGACTCTAGCAGAGTCCGAGACCTTTGGGCATGACAAAACACCTCATTCATAGCGAAACAGAAACCAGTTCCATACCTGCGAGGAACTGGTTTCATTTGATTGTAAATATTTGTTCTATATGTTATATTATGTTTATAAGTTTGTTAACAATATATTATACAGGCATCCAGCGAGGAAGAAATTTAGTTCCTCGCTCTTTTACTATCCAGACTGCTATCGCTAAGTTTTCCTTAGGGGGAGGACTAGGAGGTGCAAGATGATTAACGAATATCAATCAAAGATCAAGCACATGCCCATTCCATACTTTGAAATTGATAAAGAAATGAATATCTTGGCTCAATCCGACAAATCAATCGAAACTTTTTGTAATAAAGGAAATTTTTTAGATATTGTTGATCTCGAAAGCCGTGAGAAAGCTTTGATATTTCTTGTTTCTAAAAAACGGCAGCAAGAAATCGAGCTGGTTCTTCAGACGGCTCATTCACCTTATTCATTGTTCAGCTGTTCCATTCACTGGAATGAAGGGATCGGTTACCTTGTTTGTATTGAACAAACGGACAAACTAAAGAATCTTGAATCTAAAATTGAAAAGCAGTGCAAGCGGCTGGCTGAAACCAATTTTGAACTGCTTGAACAGAAAGAGCAGCTTGAACAATCTTTAAAACGGATATTAGAGCTTTCTGCACATTTTATTAAGTTATCTGATTCTGTAGGACTAGTTCCGCTTACTGGCGAGCTCAATCCGGAATTGATTCGAGAAAACCATTTAACCCTAACCAATATTGCACACGATGGAAAATTTACTATGGTATTTTTTGATTTCAGCAGTGTCGGTAAACTTACCAGTGAAGGCATTGAATCATTTTCACAGCTCATACACAGTCTGAATCTTGTAGGCGTAATCTGTTATGTGATCGGCCTGAAACCCGAACATGCCGTATATTTAAAAAATAAAGGCCTTAATAAAAAAACATATTTCATGCGGAACCTGGATGAAATCATTCAAGTTGATCTGGAGTACAATCCTCAAAAGAATTCAATCATGCTGCATTAAAACCTATAGGGAGGTTTTTTCAAAATGAGTATACCCATCCTAAAAGTCAATGATTCATTGCTTGTCTCCATTCAAGAAGATTTGGACGATCAGTCAGCAATACAGCTTCAGGAAGATATTCTAAAAAAGATTCAATCTACCAATGCTAGAGGTATTGTAATGGATCTCTCTTTGGTCAATCTGGTGGATTCCTTTATTGCCAAAATACTAGTTGATATTGTCAACATGTCAGATCTGATGGGAGCCAGGGTCATTGTAACAGGTGTTCAGCCTCTGGTTGCCATTACACTGAATGAGATGGGAATTTCCATGAAAAATATATCAACCGCCATTGATGTAGAAAAAGGTTTAGAATCATTAAAAGAACATAACGGAAGACTCCAAAATTAAAAACATAAATCCTAGTTTGAAAAGGGGCTGTCCTGAAAGTCGAAAATTGACCTTCAGCAGCTCCTTTTTGGCTTGAAAAACTTCAATGAAAAGTTGATTGAAGTGGAAGGTGCGAGACTCCTCGAAAATGAACTTCACATTTTCTTCGTGCGATAAAACGCTGCCGGAGTCTTCCTTGTCCTGCGGGACTAGCGGCGCTAGCGCCAAGAGGCTCACCGCACGCCCCGCGGAAAGCGAGCACCCTCGAACGGAAATCAACAGCTTACAGACTTCTTGGACAGCCCCTTTTTTTAGTAAAAGTTTAAAAATTCACGGTAAGGGTAGTGAGGAAATGAATAGTTTATAACAATTTAAGAGGAAAGCAGTGGTGAGCGATATTGTCAGATTCAATACATGTGAAAATTAACGGCATTCAAAAAACAACCCAATCAGATCAAACCGTTCTACAGCTTCTTTCAGAACATGACATTGACGTCCCCAGTGTCTGTTACCACCCTAGTCTCGGACCGATTGAAACCTGTGATACTTGTATTGTCAGTGTGAACGGAGAGCTTGTAAGATCTTGTTCAACTTCTTTAAAAAATAGAGATGTAATTGAAACAGCATCAGAAGAAGTCAGGAAAGCACAAGTCATCGGCATGGACCGGATATTACATAACCATGAATTATACTGTACGGTATGTGATTACAATAACGGCGGATGTGAAGTACACAATACGGTAAAAGAAATGAAAGTCAACCATCAGAGCATCCCGTTTGAGCATAAACCGTATGATGCAGATCAGTCTCATCCGTATTACCGGTATGATCCTGACCAATGTATTCTATGCGGACGCTGTGTGGAAGCTTGCCAGGATGTTCAGGTCACCGAAACACTGACAATTGACTGGGAAAGGGATCGCCCTCGTGTGATCTGGGACAATGATGTACCGATCAATGAATCATCATGTGTATCCTGCGGCCATTGTTCCACCGTTTGTCCTTGCAACGCCATGATGGAAAAGGGGATGGAAGGAGAGGCCGGCTACATGACCGGGATTGACCGTAAAACCCTTCGTCCCATGATTGAAATTACAAAAAGTGTAGAAACGGGTTATGGATCCATTTTGGCCATTTCAGATATGGAATCTGCGATGCGTGAGGAACGGATCAAAAAAACAAAAACCGTATGTACGTATTGCGGTGTCGGGTGCAGCTTCGACATCTGGACAAAAGGCAGAGAGATACTTAAAGTTGAACCTCAGGCAGAAGCTCCGGCAAATGGGATATCCACATGTGTTAAGGGGAAATTCGGATGGGAGTTTGTCAACAGTGAAGAAAGATTGACTAAACCTTTGATCAGAGAAGCTGACGGATTCCGGGAAGCCGAATGGGATGAAGCGATTAGCCTGATCGCGGAAAAGTTTTCTGAAATCAAGAAAGAGCATGGAGCAGACGCGCTTGGTTTTATCAGTTCTTCCAAATGCACAAACGAAGAGGCCTATTTGATGCAAAAACTAGGGAGAGCTGTCATCGGCACTAACAATATTGACAATTGCTCAAGGTATTGCCAGACACCTGCCACCCTAGGTCTGTTTCGAACAGTAGGACATGGCGGAGATTCGGGCGGTATTAAAGATATTGAGATGTCTGAACTGGTCATTGGTATAGGTACAAATACTTCTGAATCGCATCCTGTACTCTCCACAAGAATTAAACGTTCACATAAGCTGAACGGACAAAAGCTGATTGTAGCTGATTTAAGAAAACATGAGATGGCAGAACGCTCAGACTTGTTTGTCCAGCCAGCACCAGGGACTGACCTTATCTGGCTGTCAGCAGTGTCCAAATATATTCTTGATATGGGCTGGGCCGATAATGACTTTATTCAAAACAGGGTGAACGGATTAGAAAACTATGTTGAAAGTCTTGCTCCATTTACATTGGACTATGCTGAAAAGCTGACTGGTATGCCGAAAGAACAAATCATAAAAATTGCTGAAATGATTCATGAAGCGAACTCTGTTTGTGTATTGTGGGCCATGGGGGTCACACAGCACAGTGCAGGAAGCGATACGAGTACAGCCATTTCAAACCTTATGCTCATTACAGGCAATTATGGCAAGCCTGGGGCAGGTACGTACCCACTTAGAGGGCATAACAATGTACAGGGAGCAAGTGACTTTGGAAGCATGCCGAACAGACTTCCGGGCTATCAGCATATTGAAGAGGAGCAGGTGCGAAAAAATTTTGAACTGGCCTGGGGCGTGAAGCTGCCGGAAAAAATCGGCTTAAATAATCATGAAATGGTTGCTGGCATCCATGATGGTACACTCAAAGCCATGTATTTAAAAGGTGAAGATATGGGAATCGTTGATTCTAATATCAACCATGTACATGCAGCATTCGAAAAGCTTGAGTTTTTTGTTGTACAGGATATTTTCCTTTCCAGGACAGCAGAATTTGCTGATGTTGTTCTTCCTGCAAGCCCCAGCCTTGAAAAAGAAGGCACCTTTACAAACACTGAACGAAGAATTCAACGTTTATATCAGGTGTTGGAGCCTTTAGGTGATTCCAAACCTGATTGGAAGATCATTCAACATATAGCAAATTCACTGGGTGCAAACTGGAAGTATGAACATCCTAGCGATATTATGGAGGAAGCTGCTCCTCTTGCACCTTTATTTGCAGGAGTAACTTATGAACGCCTTGAAGGGTATAAAAGCTTGCAGTGGCCAGTGGCAGTGGACGGAAAGGACACGCCTCTATTATTTACAGAGGACTTTCCATTTCCTGACGGGAAAGCCAACCTTTTTCCATTAGAATGGACAAAACCAGTCCATTTTGGAAAAGAATATGATATCCATGTAAACAATGGCCGTCTGCTTGAACACTTCCATGAAGGGAATATGACATATAAAGCAAAAGGAATCACCTCAAAAACACCAAATGTTTTCCTGGAGGTTTCTCCCGAGCTTGCGGAGGAACGCGGACTGAAGAATGGTTTTCTTGTCCGCCTTACTTCACCTTATGGAAATGTTAAAGTGAGATGCCATATTACCGATCGGGTGAAAGGGAAAGAAGTTTACCTTCCGCTGAATGATAACGGAGACGCAGCGATTAACCTTCTGACAAGCAGTTATGCTGATAAAGATACCGATACACCAGCTTATAAGGAAGCCATGGCTAAGCTGGAAGTCCTGAATACTGAAGGAGTCGACCCTATCCCAAGAATCAACCATCGGAACGGAAACCCACAGCCGCAGATTGGTGTAAATGTGCAAAAGAAATGGGCAAGAAAAGATTACGTTTTTCCTGGCGACCTTGTAAAAAAGGAGATGAAGCAGGATGGCTAAAGCAACGAAAATCATAAAGAGGCTGGAAGTTACAGAGGAAGAGCAGAGAACCAGAGACTTAAAAGAAGTAGAAGATGCTTTGATTAAAAACAAAGATGCACTTCTGGAATCACTCAGTGTTATCAATCATATGCATGAAAAAGGAATCATCTCTCTGTTAAACGGGCTGTTCGGACAAGGAGACAAAGTACTTGAGATTTTGGTTAAGACTGCTGATACGCCAGAGACCTCGAACACACTTAAAAACCTTCTTTTGATGATGGGTGTATTGGGCACTCTCGATGTAAAACAGCTTGAACCCCTTTTATTGAAAGTCAACGCAGGGGCAGCCAAAGTAGCCGAACACAAAGATACCGAAGAAAAAACAAGTTATTTTGATCTTTTACGTGCACTTAAAGATCCTGAAATCAATCGCTCCATAACACTTCTCATGACATTTTTAAAAGGAATGGGCGAAAAGACCGAGCATAAAGAACGCAGCACAGAAGAATTCACGGTTCAAAGAAAAGATAAAGGCAAAAATCTTGGATGATAGAAAACGAACTCCCTGAGCAGGGAGTTCGTTTTTTATGGAATTACCTAAAATTTATCGACAATCTTTTAGCTTATTTCTGCTTTGACGCGTTCCATCCTCTGAATATCCGATAAAAGTTCCGTATTATTACACTTTTATGCAGATTTAGGAAGAATTAAAGAGAAAGTTTTACAACAAGAAAAAGTTTGCGAATTACAACAGGTGGTAATATATAGATACATTTAAAAATAAAGGTCGTTTAATAGATGCAGTGGTTTCAATCATTTGTAAAGAGGAGGTATTGGCTTGAAGTACAAAGTAAAAGATTGGCTCAGACTGACTCCCCGTGAGAGATACTTGCTTTTGTACGCTGTTGCCCTGCTTCAAAAAGAACAAAGAGCGGTATAAAGAAAAAGCTGCACATGGCAGCTTTTTTTACTGATATTGCTCAAGTTTAGAGAAGAAATGTATAACAAAGTCGTAAAACACATTTTCAGCCGGTGCCAATTCCCGTTTCTTTGGTGTAATAAGCCCAACTGTACGCTGAACAAGCGGAAAGTCAATGGGCTTTTTTACGGTGTAGCGAGGAGTGGTTTCATAGAAAGAACTATCGGGTAATAAGGTTACACCCATTCCTGCCGTAACCAGCCCTTTGATCGCATCCATATCTTCCCCTTCAGAAGATATGATAGGCGAAAAACCGGCTTCTTTACAGGCATTAATGACTACTTCCTGCAGCACATAGCCTTCAGGAAACAAGACGAAACGGTCATTTCTTAAATCACTTAAAACCAAGCTGCTTTTATCTGCCTTTGGATGGTCAGCTGGTAACAATGCGGAAATTCTTTCCGTAAAAAGGATGTGGCCTTTAACATCAGGTTGATTTACTGGAACTGGCCCTAAAAACGCTAGATCAATATCCCCATTTTTCACAGCATCGATTAAAAAATGATAAGATCCTTGACGCAGGTGAAAAGCGATGTTCGGATGCTCTTCTTTAAACGCTGAAATAATAGTAGGCAGAAGATGGCTTGCGAGGCTGGTCGGAAAACCGATCTTGATTGTACCTCGTTCGGGATCCAAATATTCTTCGATTTGTTTTCTTGCATAATCTATTGCTTTTAATGCAGTGGATGCATGGGTCAAAAAAAGTTTTCCTACAGGGGTCAGCTTTACATTTCTGCCTTCTCTCTCAAACAGTTCGACATTTAATTCTGCTTCCAGGTTGGCAATTTGCCTGCTGACTGCGGACTGTGCCACATGCAGATGCTGTGCCGCCTCGGACACGTGCTCTCGCTCTGCCACCTCGATAAAATAGTACAATTGACGAAGTTCCATTTTGATACCCTCCAGCAATCATTCTCAAAAACAGATTAATCTTATCTAAATTATATATTGTTTGGATGAATTATTAAACCTACACTATAAAAAAGACATTTGAAACGGGGGAGCGAACAATGACATTCCATAACTTACCAAAACCACAGGGCCTCTACCGTCCGGAATTTGAACATGATGCATGCGGTATTGGCTTATACGCCCATATTAAAGGATTAGCTACCCATGATATTGTAAAAAAAGGTTTAAGTATGCTTTGCCAATTGGATCACCGGGGAGGGCAGGGAAGCGACCCGCTAACCGGAGACGGTGCTGGACTTATGGTACAGCTTCCACACGAGTTCTTCAAAAAAGCATGCCCTCAATTCGATCTTTCTGAAAAGGGAAGATACGGAGTTGGCATGATGTTTCTTCCAAAAGACGAAAACGAACAGCAATCCGTTAAGAATAAATTAAACCAAATCATTGAACAAGAAGGCCAAAGCCTCATTGGATGGAGAAGTGTGCCTGTAATTGACGGAAAAATCGGAACTATCGCACAAGAAAGCTGCCCATCCATTCATCAGGTTTTTATTAAAGCCTCAGATCATACCAAGAATGAACTGGCGTTTGAGCGCAAACTGTATATCATTCGGAAACTAGCAGAGAAATGGGGAAAAGAAAACCAATTAAACTTTTACTTCTCTAGCCTTTCTTCATCCACTATTGTATACAAAGGGCTTTTGACACCTGAACAGGTAGATGCATTTTACCGGGATCTAAATGACCCTTCTTTTGTTTCAGCATTCGCTTTAGTGCATTCCCGTTTTAGCACAAATACATTTCCGAGCTGGGAAAGGGCTCATCCAAACCGGTACCTCATCCATAATGGCGAGATTAATACGTTAAGAGGCAATATTAATTGGATGAAAGCGCGTGAACAGCAATTTGCTTCTGAGGCTTTTGGAGATGACTTGGAAAAACTGCTTCCGATACTTGATACAGAAGGCAGTGATTCCTCCGTACTTGATAACGCTCTTGAGTTTTTTGTACTGGCGGGGAGAGAACTTGCACATGCAGCCATGATGCTGATTCCTGAACCATGGTCTGAAAATCCTCATATGACAGATGAAAAAAAAGCTTTCTATGAATATCATAGCTGTCTTATGGAGCCGTGGGATGGCCCCACAGCCATTTCTTTCACAAACGGCCGCCAAATCGGCGCCGTACTTGACCGAAACGGTTTACGGCCAGCGCGCTATTACGTAACAAAGGATGACTATATTATTTTCTCATCCGAGGTTGGGGTCATTGATGTAGAACCAGAGAATGTACTCTACAAAGATCGGTTAAGCCCAGGAAAAATGCTCCTTATTGATCTAGAAAAGGGAAGAATTGTTTCAGATAAAGAAATTAAAACTGAACTTTCCCATGCCAAGCCTTATCGCTCATGGCTTGAGGAAAATCTGATCCATCTGGACAGCGGCTCACATGAAGAAAGTGCTGAATCAGTTGATCAGCTCGTACTCCGGCAGAAGGCGTTTAGCTACACCCATGAAGATATTCATAAATACTTGATTCCTATTATCACAGAAGGAAAAGATCCGGTGGGATCCATGGGGAATGATACACCTTTAGCTGTGTTGTCAGACCGCCCCCAATCATTGTTCAATTATTTTAAACAGTTATTTGCACAAGTAACAAATCCGCCGATCGATTCTCTTCGTGAACAAGTCGTTACATCAACAGTCAGTTATTTAGGAGCGGAGGGCAATCTGCTTGAAGCGAACGCAGCTAGCTGCCGTCGTATCCAATTGGATACCCCGATCCTATCAACCGGAAGATTCACCCAATTACAACAAAATGTCTGGCCTGAATTTTCGAGCAAGACTCTGCATACACTTTTTTCTGAAGATTTGGAATCCAGTTTGAATCAATTGTTTTCGCAAGCAGAAAGAGCGATTGAGGAAGGACATACTCTTCTCATCCTTTCAGACCGTGAAATGAATGATAAGAACATCCCGATGCCGGTTCTGTTATCAACAAGCGCACTCCATCATTATCTTGTTCGAAAAGGACTTCGAACGAAAGTAAGCATAATTGTTGATTCCGGGGAAACCAGGGAAGTCCATCATTTTGCAGCACTCATTGGCTTTGGAGCAGACGCCATTCATCCTTACCTTGCTTATGCTACGTATCATCAGGCAATTATTGATGGCCATCTGTCCGTTTCTTTTGATCAAGCTGTTCAAGGTTATATTAAAGGAGTGACAGACGGTGTCGTTAAAGTGATGTCTAAAATGGGCATCTCGACGATCCAAAGTTATCGAGGAGCTCAAATTTTTGAAGCGGTCGGCATCGGCCAAGAAGCCATTGACCGATACTTTACTGGAACGGCATCTCAGCTTGATGGCATCGATCTTCAAACGATGGGCCTTGAAGCCATACGGCGCCATTCTAAGGCTTATCGGGAGACAATGGAGGAAACGCTTGAATCCGGCAGTGATTTTCAATGGAGGAAGACAGGCGAGCATCATGCCTTTAATCCTAAAACTATTCATACATTGCAATGGGCCTGCCGAAAAAATGATTACAGCCTGTTCAAACAGTATTCTAAGGCGGCAAACGAAGAACGCCTTAACTTTTTAAGGAATTTATTCTCCTTCCCTTCAGAAGACCGAGCTGTCCCAATCGAAGAGGTTGAGTCTGTTGAAGACATTGTGCGCCGGTTTAAAACAGGAGCAATGTCGTTCGGTTCTCTAAGCCAAGAAGCACATGAAGCATTGGCTATTGCCATGAACCGCTTGGGCGGAAAAAGCAACAGCGGGGAAGGCGGAGAGGATCCAAGCCGCTTTATATTGGATGAAAATGGTGATTCGCGGCGAAGTGCGATTAAGCAGATCGCTTCAGGACGATTTGGCGTGAAAAGCCATTACCTCGTCAACGCTGATGAACTGCAGATCAAGATGGCTCAAGGAGCGAAACCTGGGGAAGGCGGCCAGCTTCCTGGAAACAAAGTATATCCATGGGTAGCAGATGTGCGAGGATCAACGCCTGGGGTAGGACTGATATCTCCTCCTCCGCACCATGATATCTATTCCATTGAAGATTTGGCACAGCTCATTCATGATCTAAAGAACGCAAACCGTGATGCGCGTATTTCCGTTAAGCTCGTTGCGAAAGCAGGTGTAGGAACGATTGCTGCAGGCGTTGCAAAAGGAGCTGCCGATGTAATAGTGATCAGCGGTTACGACGGAGGGACAGGTGCATCACCCAAAACAAGCATCAAGCATACGGGACTGCCTTGGGAGCTGGGATTGGCAGAAGCCCATCAAACGTTAATGCTGAACGGATTGCGCGACCGTGTGGTATTGGAAACCGACGGCAAGCTAATGACTGGCAAAGATGTAGTACTGGCAGCTTTACTGGGAGCAGAAGAATATGGTTTTGCTACAGCTCCACTCGTTGTTCTTGGCTGTGTCATGATGCGTGCCTGCCACCTGGATACGTGTCCGGTAGGGGTTGCTACACAAAATCCAGAGCTGCGGAAAAAATTTATGGGCGATCCAGATCATGTTGTCAATTACATGCGCTTTGTAGCTCAGGAAGTCCGTGAGATCATGGCTGAACTTGGGTTCAGAACGATGGACGAGATGATTGGCCACAGCGAAATACTCAGCGTTTCAGAACGTACGAAAAACCATTGGAAAGCCAAACAATTGAACTTGGCCAATCTGACACATACTGTAGATGGTTCTGTCAGAACGTTCCAGACACCGCAAAATCATAAGATCGAAGAATCCTTGGATATGAGAGAGATACTTCCAGCCATCTCTAAGGCTTTGGAGCGTCAAGAACAAGTGAATCTATCGTTTCAGCTGAATAATACAAATCGTGTTGCCGGAACTATCTCCGGAAGTGAAATCTCAAAGATATATGGAGAGAACGGACTTCCCGAAGATACCGTCAATCTGCAATTCTACGGTTCAGCGGGCCAATCCTTTGGTGCCTATATCCCGCGCGGCATGTCACTATATTTAACTGGTGACGCAAATGATTACGTAGGAAAAGGACTATCTGGCGGAAAAATAACGGTATCTGCCCCGAAAGAATCTGATTTTCTATCGGATACAAACGTTATCGCTGGGAATGTTGCCTTCTATGGTGCAACAAGCGGAGAAGCGTACATCAATGGATCTGCAGGAGAGCGTTTTGCTGTGCGGAACAGCGGAGCAAATATTGTTGTAGAAGGCATCGGTGATCATGGATGTGAATATATGACCGGCGGAAGAGTGGTCATTCTTGGGGAAACCGGCAAAAACTTCGCTGCTGGTATGTCTGGGGGGACTGCCTACGTTCTGGCCAGTGAAAAAGAACAGTTCATATCGTTATGCAACAAGGACAGTGTTGAATTTGAAGCTTTGCAGGCTGATCAGGAAGAAGCAGAGGTTAAAAAGATGATTTTGAGTCATTATCATTATACGCTTAGCTCAAAAGCAGCTTTTATCCTCAGCAACTGGTCACAGTACAGAAAACAATTTGTCAAAGTTATTCCTAAAGATTATAAGGCGATGATCGGTCTGATCGAGGAACAAAAAGAGGCAGGGTTACAACATGATGAAGCCGTAATGAGTGCCTTTTTAGAAACATCATCTCTAAAAAAAAGTACCCCGGTCAAAAAAAAGACTCAGTTAATTCTTAATTAGGAAAGGGGAGAGGACGAATGGGAAAAACAACAGGATTTATGGAATATGCGAGAGAAGAAGCCAAAGAACGGAATCCTCTCACACGCTTAAAAGACTGGAATGAACATACAGAACTGATGAGTGATGATACCCTTCACCGCCAAAGTGCGAGGTGTATGGATTGTGCAACACCATTTTGCCATATTGGCATGGAGATTAGCGGGATGACCTCTGGTTGTCCCATCCATAACCTCATTCCTGAATGGAACGACCTGGTCTACCGCGGCAGATGGAGAGAAGCGCTTGACCGGTTAATAAAGACGAACAACTTTCCGGAATTTACCGGTCGCGTCTGTCCAGCGCCATGTGAAGGTTCATGTACAGTTGAAATCTCTTCACCTGCAGTAACCATTAAGAACATTGAGCAGGCCATCATTGATAAAGGTTTCGAAAACGGCTGGATCCAACCCCGGATCCCTCACAGACGAACCGGCAAAAAGATTGCTGTTGTGGGCTCCGGTCCAGCCGGTTTGGCTGCCGCAGATCAGCTCAACCAAGCAGGACATTCCCTCACAATCTATGAAAGAGCAGAACGTGCCGGAGGATTGCTTACCTATGGTATTCCAAATATGAAGCTTGAAAAAGATATCGTAGAACGCCGAATTCAGTTACTCAGTCAAGAAGGAATTGACTTTGTGCTGAATACGGAGATTGGAAAAGACATCACTTCTGAAGAACTTAAAGATCAGTACGATGCGGTCATACTTTGTGTCGGTGCCCAGAAGCAAAGAGATCTGGAACTCGATGGCCGAGAAGCGAAAGGTGTTCACTTCGCTATGGACTATCTTACAAAGTCAACACAGCATCTGCTGAATCAGCGTCAATCTGATGAAGCATTCATCGATGCTAAAGACAAAGATGTTATCGTAATTGGAGGTGGCGACACAGGTGCAGACTGTGTTGCAACAGCTCTACGTCAAGAGTGCAGAAGCATCGTTCAGTTCGGAAAGTATCCTAAACTTCCAGAAGCAAGGACACCTGATAACATGTGGCCTGAACTGCCTAACATTTTTACAATGGATTATGCCTATGAAGAAGCACAGGCGAAATTCGGTGAAGATCCGCGGCAATATACGGTACAGACGAAAAACATCGTGGCAGATGGGGATGGAAACTTAAAAGAACTTCATACGGTTCAAATGCAATATACAACGAACGAGCATGGACAGCCCGAACTAATAGAAGTTCCTGGTACAGAAAAAGTATGGCCAGCCCAGCTCGTATTTATAGCGATTGGTTTTGATGGGCCTGAACAGGCGCTGCTTCAGCAATTCGGTGTGAAAACAGAGAATCAAAAGATTTCCGCAGTACATGGTGATTATCGCACAAACGTAGAAGGTGTGTTTGCCGCGGGTGATGCAAGACGCGGACAGAGCTTAATCGTATGGGCGATCCAGGAAGGCAGAGAAGCTGCACGCGAAGTAGATAAGTATTTGATGGGCAGCACAGTATTGGTGTAATGAATACCGTTTAGAATACCGTCTTCCTTTTAAGGCAGGCGGTTTTTCCTGTGGATAAGAATCTATTTTTCTAGTAAAACTGTTTAACCAGCAAAAAATACCCTGCACCTTTTCCTCGGTAATCAGGGTATTATCCGTAACGCACATTCATCATTTACAATCACCTATGCTTCATGTAGTCCCATGCATCTTTCACATTCATAAACGTATGATTCATGCTGTTCTTCAATCGTTTTTCCGCATTCCCGGCATTGCTTCTTAGGTAAATTACGATAAAATTCCAACGTCAACATTCAGCATTACCTCCTGTTTTTGAATTAAATTCATTGTATTATAACAGATACAAATAGTCAACATCTGTTATAGAATTATTTTGAAACACTACTAAACTCCTAGATATTCCATATTAGCTTATTTGTAAGTTCTGTTTTACCCTTACGTCAGTAAATGCTAAAATATAAAACGAAAAGGGAAAGTATACCGAGAATTATTGATAAAGGAGAAGGATTATGGAAAAAGTATTGATTTTTGGACACAAGAACCCGGACACCGATACCATCTGCTCAGCTATCGTGTATGCTGATCTTAAAACGAAACTGGGATTTAAAGCAGAACCTGTGCGTTTAGGAGAAATTAATGGTGAAACACAATATGCCCTTGAGCAATTTAAGGCGGAAATGCCTCGTCTGGTTGAAACTGTAGCAAACGAAACGAATCAAGTTATTCTCGTTGACCACAATGAGCGCCAGCAAAGTGCATCTGATATCGAAAAAGTCCGCGTGCTTGAAGTCATTGACCACCACCGCATCGCAAACTTTGAAACAAGTGATCCACTTTATTACCGCGCTGAACCTGTAGGATGTACCGCAACCATTTTAAACAAAATGTACAAAGAGCATGGGGTTGCTGTTGAAAAAGACATCGCAGGCCTAATGCTGTCCGCTATCATTTCTGATTCCCTTCTTTTTAAATCTCCAACCTGCACAGAGCAAGATATCGCTGCTGCACAGGAACTTGCGGAAATCGCGGGTGTAGATGCAGAAAGTTATGGTTTGGAAATGCTGAAAGCGGGAGCAGACTTAAGCGACAAATCTGTAAGCCAGCTCATCACTTTAGATGCCAAGGAATTTCAGATGGGCAGCAGCAAAGTAGAAATTGCACAAGTAAATACGGTTGATACAGCTGAGGTATTTGAGCGCAAGGCAGAAATCGAGGAAGCCATCAGCCAAGTTGTCCAAGATAAAGGACTCGATCTGTTCTTGTTCGTTGTGACTGATATTTTAACAAACGATTCAACAGGGCTTGCAATCGGAAGAAAAGCTGCAGCCGTAGAACAAGCTTATAATGTGAACCTTGAACATAATACAGCTGTTCTTAAAGGTGTAGTATCCAGAAAGAAACAAATCGTTCCAGTTTTAACAGATGCCTTCAGCCGTATCCAATAAATATGATAAGACAGCGTTACACCTAGGTGTAATGCTGTTTTTTGTCTAGTCAATAAAGGGATTGCAATGCAACTTGGCGAAAGGATTAAAGGACAAAATTTATGGCCCAAGAGGCGGGAGGTTTCTCATGGCAGTTAAAAACTACGGCTTGCTGAAGGGAACGGTCATAGAGTCTCGAATGGAAAGGGATTTAGATACTCCTCATTATCAGATTCATGCAGTGGACGAAAACAGTGTGCATTATCGTATAGCGGTTAACGTCATGTCCAGCTCAGAAAACTCCGAGGTTCTTTATCTGGTTAATGAAAATTTCAATTCATCTCTTACTGAAAAATTAACACAGCTTCCTGAAACCTATTTGCCGCTGGGGAATGAAAACAGGGAACTTGCTATTGATTACATCAGGGACGGGCTCTTTGATCCTTCTTTAATGAAACCCCTGCCAAACGACGCAACAGGACCAGACAACGATTTAAACGATATACTTGATCATTACATTCAGAAAGCCATTTCTGAAAAAGCATTCATTTATGTATATGGGTCCAAATTCGGACCTGAATCACAGCCGGATAAAGTATTTGGTTTTCAGCCAACAAACGGGATGCACAACATACACATGAACCAGGGGAATGAAGACAAGCAGAATGAAAGAGATTGGGCAGGTGATAACGGAACTTGGCACGATGGGGCGTTATTCCTGCAATTCGAGAATCAATGGACGGCCATTTTTCTTGCCTTCTTATCCCAATCATGGTGTACAGATGAACGAGGCTACCCAACCAAGATGTGCCAACACGATGATACAATCAGTAATCAAATATAACAAAGAGAACAGCCGATTTTATAGGCTGTTCTCTTTTATTTTTACTTTTTTATGAACTCCTGGGCCCAGAAATCCTCATTATCCGTATATCCAATACCAATATGAGTATAGTCGGGATTAAGGATATTCTTGCGGTGTCCTTCACTGTTCATCCAGTCATTGACCACTTGTTCTGGAGACTTCTGGCCCACAGCAATATTTTCTCCGGCAGAACTGTACGGGATATCCATTTTATCCATCAGTTCAAAAGGGGATCCATGTGTTGGGCTGTTATGTGAGAAGTAATTATTTTTCTCCATATCGTTTGCTTTTACTTGCGCAACGTTGGTTAATGAAGGATCCCATTTTAAATCGGAAAGCCCATACTTTCTTCTCTCCTGATTCGTTAGCTCTACGACCCGCTGAATCATCTCCTGGCTATAGCCCTGATTTCCTGAAGGAGGAGCTGCCGGAGGAACTGTTCCATTAATTTCCGGGTTGGTTTCCATGCTCATATCTGGATTGTTGTAGGAAATGTTTTCTCTTTGGACCTTTTCTTTCTTTCGTCCAGCTTTCAACTGGTACGGTATCTTTTCTTTCGTTAAATATCCATTTCCTGTTTTCATCATATTTTTATTAGCCATTCTTTTATGCTGCTGATCCTGGCCCAGTTCATTCTTCTTCATGTTATTGCATCCGCTGCTGAAAACAAGAATACATAAGAAGGCCATCGGTATTGAAATTGCTTTTCTCACAGAGACTGCTCCTTTACACCTTATTAGTTCTTAACTAAAAACGTTTTTAGTATTTCACGAAATAAGAAAGGCATACTAAGCCATGTAAATTTAACTGCGGGCACTTTTAATGCATAAATTACTTTTTAAAAGTATGATGGGTAGGAAAGAAGAAACAAGAAACAAGAAAAGGAGTGCGTTCATGAACAACACATACCAAAAATTATTAGAGCCTTATACATTTGCAGATGGATTTTCAGTGAAAAACCGTATCGTTATGGCTCCAATGACCAATTTTTCTTCCAATCCAGACGGAACAGTGACTGATGAGGAAGTTAAATATTATGTACGCCGTTCAAAGGGAGCAGGCTTGGTGATTACAGCCTGCGCATATGTTACACCAAGCGGCAAGGGATTTCATGGTGAGTTCGGAAGCCATAGTGATGATATGATTCCAAGTTTAAGAAAGCTTGCTTCCAGCATAAAAAAACAGGGAGCAAAGGCCATTCTTCAAGTTTTCCATGGCGGGCGAATGTGTCCTCCTTCGCTGGTACCCAATGGAGATGTGGTAAGTGCCAGTGCTGTTCCTCCAGAACAGAAAACACCTACTGGTGAACAGCCAGTACCACGTGAATTGACCCATTCAGAGATCGAAGAAATCATCCGTGACTTTGGCGAATCTGCACGCAGAGCGATTGAGGCGGGCTTTGACGGAATCGAAATTCATGGAGCAAACGGATATTTAATTCAACAGTTCTTTTCTCCGCATTCAAACCAGCGTGATGACCAATGGGGAGGAAGTTTGGAAAAACGTATGGCGTTTCCGCTGGCAGTTATTGATGCAGTAACAGCCGCTGTCCAGACACATGCCAAAGAGCCTTTCCTGGTGGGTTACAGACTTTCACCTGAAGAACCTGAAACCCCTGGAATTACGATGGATGAAACGTTAGGATTAATGGATGAACTTGTGAAAAAGAAACTGGACTATCTTCATGTATCACTTATGGATTTCTGGTCTGTTCCAAGAAGAGGTGTAGACGATAATCGCTCTCGAATGGAGATCATCCAGGAAAGAGTCGGAGATCAGGTTCCCGTGATTGGGGTGGGTTCCATTTATACAGCAGAGGATGCGTTAAAAGCCTTGAATACCGGAGTCCCCTTTATTGCTTTAGGCAGAGAATTAATCATTGATCCTGATTGGGTACAAAAGATCGAAGAGGGAAGAGCCTCTGAGATTGAAACGAAATTAAGAAAAG
The DNA here is from genome assembly GCF_036216745.1 of Fictibacillus sp. B-59209. NCBI lineage: Bacteria > Bacillati > Bacillota > Bacilli > Caryophanales > Fictibacillaceae > Fictibacillus > Fictibacillus sp. B-59209. The sequence goes on from NZ_JARMMC010000019.1 coordinate 66,623, forward strand.
ACGCTCAAGAAGAGCTCGTCGTTCCTGAACCACTCTGGCAGGCCATCATGAATACACCAGGGTGGTTTCCAATAGAAAATTAAAATAAAAGCTCTGTTAGTCCATGTTGTTGATTTTTAGTGGGGTGTGATTGAACAGCCTACTGAAAAGCAGAAGGGAATAAGCAAGCTTTTTCCTTTCTGCTTTTCGGGCGCTTCATTTGTTTCACAAATCAGTTCTTATTGGAGAAAAAGACTTGAGGGCCTCTTTTAAGCATCAGTATGCGATGTCCAATATGATTGAAAATCAACAATTTGCTTTAACAAAGGCAAAATAAAAAAGAAGCCCGGTTTGATTTCCGGGGCTTCTTTTTTTAATCGGATAGGCTGTTGATCCTAAATCCTATTTTTCCAAATTGTTCAGCTTTATTCAAACGCTCAAAAGCATGCTCAAATTGATTTAAATCAAACATTTTATCAACAATCGGCCTGATTTTATGTTTGTTAATAAATTGAATCATTTCATTGAATTCTTCACTGCTGCCCATCGTAGTTCCGAAGAAGCTATATTGTCCATAGAAGAATTTTCTTAAATCAAACTGAATCTGGTCACCGGCTGATGCACCAAATGTTACGATTGTGCCTCCTGTACGCAACTGATCCAATGATTTGTTAAAAGTTGCTGCACCCACACTTTCAATCACAAGATCCATCTTTTGGTTATCAAGCTGCCGGTTCCAATCCTCATTGCTGTTTATCGCCTGAACGGCACCTAATTTGCGTGCTCTTTGGCCTTTTTCTTCAGAACGGGAAGTCACATATACTTCGGCATTAACTGCTTTTGCAAATTGCAGCAGGAAGGTAGCCACACCGCTGCCTATCCCGGGTATAAGAACCTTTTGATGTTCTTTCAGTCTACCTCTGGTAAAAAGAGCTCTGTATGCCGTCAACGCGGCTAATGATAAGACTCCCGCTTCTTCCCACGTTAAATGTGCTGGTTTAGGCACGGCATTTTCAGCCGGAACAGTCACCTTTTCTGCAAAGGTTCCGTGAAAGGGGAGTCCTAGTATTTCAAAACCTTCCGGCGGTGCATCACTTTTTTCCTTCCAGCCGAGCCCCGGGTTAATAATAACCTTATCTCCGACAATCACGTTGTTTACGCCATCTCCAACAGCTTCAACAATTCCTGCTCCGTCTGATCCTATGATTAAAGGGGGATCCGATGGCTGGTGTCTTTCCATCACAAACAAATCACGGTGATTTAAGCCTGCGGTTACTAATTTAATTCTTACTTCTCCAGGTTTTGGGCCTTTTTCCTCAAATTCAGTAAAGACGAGTCCTGATAAACCTTTTTGATTTTTATGAACAAGTGCTTTCATGATAGCCTCCCATTCCACTAAATTTAGTTACAACAAGTGTATCAAAGGAAATCTTCATTGTCTTTTACCTCGTATTGATTTCATAGGGTAAATGAAAACTTTACACCTTAATACTACAAAAAAGGGAGATGAGATTTTCAATGTATCACCAAAAATTTTTGATAATTCATAACCATCAGCCTGTCTCTGCAATCATACGTTTTGCTACAATGCAGGCGGACTTCAGTTAAATTGGTAAAAAATTATCTTGAAGATGAAGGATCTCAAAATTATGCCGTATTGATGGAATGGAAAAATCCGTTTATAACTTGATATTTTCTTCTAAATATATAATAATAGTAACAAACTTACTTTTTGTATGTTACAAAACATAAAGGAGCATATAAGATGAACTTTCACACACGTCCGCACACTTTTGTAGAACACGTTCAATTAATCGTGGAGGATTTGAATCGATCCCTATCTTTTTATCAAGATATATTAGGTTTTTCTGTTCTTAAAGAAGAAAGGGGAATCGTTTTCTTAACACTGGATGGCCACAACTCTATCTTATCTGTCGTGCAGCCTGAAAATGCGAAACCAAAACAGCCCCGAACAACAGGATTGTATCACTTTGCACTGCTTCTCCCAAACCGTAAAGAATTAGCCAAAGTGCTGCATCACTTTATTAATATTGGTTATCCACTTCAGGGCGCATCGGACCATCTTGTGAGCGAAGCATTATATTTGGCTGATCCGGATGGCAACGGAATTGAAATATACGTAGACCGTGATTCAAATGAATGGAAATGGGAAAATGGACAAGTGGAGATGACTACGGAGCCTCTTGATGCAAAAGGGCTGTTAGCTGAGAGTGACGGCTCCACCTATGAAGGGCTGCCAAAAGAAACCATAATGGGCCATCTGCATCTGCATGTATCTGATTTACAAGAAGCAGAATCATTTTATTGTAAAGGGTTAGGTTTCGAAGTTGTTCTTCGTTATAGCAACCATGCATTATTTATCTCAACCGGCGGTTATCATCACCATCTCGGTTTAAACATCTGGAACGGCCAAGGTGCACCTGCTCCCGATGAACACCGCGCAGGATTGAAACAGTTTACTGTGGTTTATCCGTCAGCTGAAGCAAGAGATGAAGCCGCAGACCGGCTTGGAAAATTAGGTTATCATGTCCAGCAACTTGATCAATTTCTTTTTGTAAAAGATCCTTCAGGTACTCTGATGGAATTAGTGATAGATTAACATAAAGTAAATCAACCCATCGTCTTTTTGCAGACGGTGGGTTTCTTCATTTTGTGCCCCATACGACGATGGACTTAAAGGAGGTCAAAAAGGCTGTTACAGCTCCGGCGGTCAAAATGGTGATAAAAGAAAAAAGCAGGCGGCTGTCATGGAGAATGATCATACCTGCCGAAATAATGACAGCATCCATGATGATCATTAAGAACCCAGCGTTAACGAGATACCATTTTGAAAGCAGAAGTGCTAAAAGATCCAAGCCTCCTACACACGTATTGTGCCTCATCATGATACCGATTCCAGTTCCGATTAAAGACCCGCCGATCAAAGCACTCACAAAAATCCGCAAATGAAACATTTGCTGTATGGGAAGCAGGAAGTCAATAATAATCGAAGAAATGAGCATTCCAAACAGGCTGTTAAAAAAATAGGACTTATCAAATCGAAGGGCTAACAGAAAAACCGGTGCACTTAGAATAATAATGGTCAAGCCAACTTTTACACCAAGTGTATAGTTAAGCAGCAGTGCCAAACCAATAAATCCTCCGTTCAAGATATGCATGGGCAGGATGAAGCCATTAATGCCAATTCCCAATAAAGTACTGCCGCAGCCGATGGCGAGCCATTTCATCATAGTATCTTTCATCTCCGAACAATGGTTTTTTACTACCATATGTACGAGCTTAAGAATTATGTTTCACCGGATGATAGGAGTATTATCCGGCTTACGATTGCTCAAACTACCCATATGTTGAACAATCGGAGAGCTGCCATGATTTGTCGTTCTAGTAAAGAGCTTAATCAATTAGTATTGGAAGCCAAGGACTGCACGAAGTTCGGTAAAGTAGCAGATTACATACCTGCACTGAAAAAAGCAGATCCTGATGACTTATCTGTCGCCATCTATCACCCTGATGGTACATGTTTATCCGCAGGAGATGTACAATTGAAGATAACGCTTCAAAGCATTTCTAAAGTGCTGGCTCTCGCCCTCGCATTAATGGACTGCGGCGAAGATGAGGTATTTTGTAAAATCGGGTATGAGCCTACTGGAGATCCTTTCAATTCCATCGTAAAGCTGGAGGTCAGTAAACCTTCGAAACCGCTAAATCCTATGATCAATGCAGGAGCACTGGTCGTAACTCACATGGTTAAAGGACATTCGGTCCATGAGAGGTTTGAACGTCTTCTTCAATTTGTCAGGAAGCTGGCTGGGAATCCTTCCATCTCTCATTGTGAAGAAGTTGCTCTATCAGAGTTTGAGACCGCACATTTAAACCGTTCACTTTGTTATTTTATGAAGCAGCACGGCATCATTAATGAAGATGTGGATGATCTCATCTACCTTTATACAAAGCAATGCGCAATAGAAATGAATTGCCTTGATTTAGCGAAAATTGGCCTTGTTCTTGCCCTTGATGGTATTGACCCATTGACGAATAATAGGTTAATCCCCACGCATATCGCTCGGATCTGCAAGACTTTAATGGTGACGTGCGGCATGTACAATGCTTCCGGCGAATTTGCCGTAAGAGTTGGGATTCCCGCGAAGAGCGGTGTTTCTGGAGGAATCATGGGTGCCGTGCCCAATCGGTTCGGCATCGGGATCTTTGGTGCGGCACTTGATGATAAAGGAAATAGCATAGCCGGACTTAAAATTCTGGAGATGCTTTCTAAACGATACGATCTAAGTATGTTTTAGGACGAGCTATTTTACAGCCTTATTTACAATAGGGCTGTTTTTTTATGTCGAATGGAGGGTATCTTAACAATATTTGATGGAGTAAATGCTTAAATACAATACTTTGCTAATAAGGGGAAATCATTCATGAGCCGAACACATGAGCAGCGAATTCAATTGCACGGTTTTAATAACCTGACCAAATCATTAAGCTTTAATATGTACGATATTTGTTACACGAAGACAAGGAAAGAGCGGGAAGCCTATATTGATTACATCGATGAAGAATACAGCGCTGAGCGGTTAACCGGCATTCTTCAGAAAGTGTCCGACACGATTGGCGCGCACGTATTAAATATCGCTAAACAAGACTATGTTCCCCAAGGAGCCAGTGTAACATTATTAGTTTCTGAAGGCCCAATTGTCGAAGTGCCTAATGAAAATATTGATGAAACACCGGCAGCCATGCCTGAATCTGTAGTCATGCAGCTGGACAAAAGCCATTTAACCGTTCATACGTATCCCGAGTATCATCCGGACGAAGGAATCAGCACCTTTAGAGCGGATATTGATGTTTCAACTTGCGGAGAGATTTCTCCTTTAAAAGCTTTAAATCATCTCATCGATTCCTTTGATACCGATATTATGACCGTCGACTACCGGGTTAGAGGATTCACAAGAGATATTAATGGCCAAAAACTTTTTATTGATCATGACATATCTTCCATACAAAATTTTATCAGCGAGGATATTAAAAACGAATTTGATATGATTGATTCAAACATCTATCAGGAAAATATTTTTCATACGAAATGCAAGCTGAAAAATTTTGACCTGAACAATTACTTATTCGGGTACTCAAGGGATACACTGACCGAACAGGAACAAGCGGAAATCACCAAAAGAATTACCGAGGAGATGGATGAGATCTATTTTGGAAGAAATATGAATCGGTTTTTAAAGTAGGTTTTGTAAAAGCATTTTGTTGATTTTATCAGGCCTTCTTCTATCAACCTTAATTCCAACATCATTGTTAACAAAGCGTTAAAGTGAAAAAGAGACCCGAATGGGGTCTCTTTTTTTGAAATCAACACTATCGGGGCTGATTTCCAAGCTGCTGTTCTGCCATGGCAATGAGACGTTTTGTCATCTCTCCCCCTACAGATCCATTAGCCCGTGCGGTCGTATCTGCACCAAGCTTCACTCCAAACTCATTGGCGATTTCCTCTTTCATCCGGTTTAACGCATTCTCAGAACCAGGTACCAAAAGTTTGTTTCTTGCCATGATGCAACACCCCCGCATAGAATTGAGCAGACAATGCTGCTCGTCTATTAAGGTTTCCGAAACTGAAAAAAGGCATTCGTTTTTCAGATCCTTGCAACTGTTTAAAAGTAAAACATTGGCTCCTGAAAATCAGCAGCGTTATAATGGATTCATAAATAAGCATAAGGTAGTTAAAAAGGATGATGCAGTATGGATATTTTTGAAGCGATTAAAACAAGGAGAAGCATAGGTTCGGTTAAGGATGATCCAGTTCCCGATCATCTCATCGAAAAAATTTTAGAAGCAGGAACATATGCTCCAAACCACCACCGTACGAATCCTTGGAGATTCTTTGTCATAAGCGAAGCAGGGAGAAACAAGCTGGGAGAGCTTCTGGCAGAAATCACAAAGTCTGCAATGAATGAACCACTGTCAGAAGAGGATCAGCAAAAATTGGAGAGGGTAAAGAAAAAACCTCTTCGTGCACCGGTTATTATTGCCGTAGGAGTAGAGCCGGGAGATCACCAAAAAGTGATTCATAAGGAGGAAACAGCAGCTGTCAGTGCCTCTATTCAAAATATGCTGCTTGCTGCCCATGCGCTCGGTCTTGGGGCAGTTTGGCGCACAGGCACGATTTGTTATGACGACAGAGTAAGGTCTTATTTCGGCCTCTCAGACAAAGGTGAAATGGCTGGATTTATCTATCTTGGCTATCCAAATAAAGCGCCTGCGGCTATCAAAAAACAACCCTATCAGGAAATCACCGAGTGGTTAAAATAGTCGATTACAACACGAAGAGAAGCCAACACGTTTCTCTTCGTTTTTTTATGGAGGAAAACAGGGTAAAGGTACTTTGTATGAATTGGTTTGACTAAATGAGAAAGGATGAACAATGTGCAAAAAAGAAAACTAGGCAATGAGGGTTTGGAAGTCTCATCCCTTGGATTGGGCTGCATGGGCATGTCGGACTTTTACAGCGGACAAGATGATCAGGAGTCACTAAAAACCATTCACCATGCACTTGAATTAGGTGTAAACTTCCTGGATACCGCTGATATGTATGGTGTTGGCAAAAATGAAGAATTGGTAGGTGCAGCGATCAGTGATCGCAGGAAGGATGTCATCCTTGCTACAAAATTTGGCAATGTAAGGGGTGAAGACGGTTCCTTTTTAGGTGTAAACGGACATCCGAAATATGTGAAAGAAGCTTGTGAAAACAGTTTGAGGCGGCTTGGCACGGATTACATTGATCTCTATTATCAACACAGAGTCGATCCAGGCATCCCTATAGAAGAAACGGTGGGGGCAATGTCGATTCTTGCTCAGGAAGGGAAAATACGCTATCTGGGCCTTTCAGAAGCTTCTCCTGAAACCATTCGGCGTGCACATGATGTCCATCCCATTACAGCCGTACAAACTGAATATTCATTATGGAGCCGGGATGTTGAAGAACAAATACTGCCTGCGATCCGGGAGCTTGGCATCGGATTTGTTCCCTACAGCCCACTCGGCCGAGGCTTCTTAACAGGCCAGATCAAAAGATTTGAAGACTTGGCTGAGGATGACTACCGCCGGTTTTCCCCAAGGTTTCAAGGAGAAAACTTTCAAAAGAACTTAGATCTTGTTGAAAAAATAAAAGAGATCGCTTTAGAAAAAAGCTGCAGTACATCACAGCTGGCTATAGCCTGGCTACTTGCCCAAGGTAATGATATCGTCCCAATTCCCGGAACAAAGAAAACCGGTTATTTAGAAGAAAATGTTGGGGCAATAAAGGTTGAACTGACACAATATGACGTCAGCCGGATCAATGAGGCTGCACCAAGGGGAGCGGCTGCAGGTGAACGATATCCTGAAGCAGGAATGAAAGGTGTAAACCTATAAAACAGAGTACGCAAATAAATGGCGGCTTACTTCATAAGGAGGAGCTGCCATTTTTGTGTTAAGATAGGTTCATTATTATAAAGCAGGTGTTTTCATGAAAAACAGATTCTCCATTGGCCAGATGGCTAAACTTCACAACATCCCCGTTAAAACGCTGCGCTATTATGACGAAATCGGTTTATTTACGCCAGTTAACGTTGACCCCGTTTCTGGTTATCGCTATTACTCCATTGAGCAATTCGAACTGTTGGACATCATTTATTATTTAAAATCTATGGGAGTCCCACTCAAGCAGATCAAGCTCCAGCTCGAAAAACGAAACCTGGATTCATTCCTGGACATTCTTCAGAAACACAAAGAAGATGCTGAAGAAAAAATAAGAGAGCTGGAATCGATCAGTAAGAGGCTTGAACACCGAATAACCGAATCGAAAGGGAAGAGCCATGAATCAAACTAATCCAGAAAATTCACCTTATTCAGCTATTCAACAATCCAGCACATCCAAAAGGCTCTGGCTTGCATTAATTTTAGGCTCGATGACGGCCATCGGTCCATTATCCATTGATATGTATCTGCCTGCTTTACCTAATCTAACAAAAGAGCTGAGTACCACCTCTTCAGCCGCACAGCTCAGTCTCACTGCCTGCTTGTTGGGGATTGCCGTGGGGCAATTGTTTGTAGGTCCTATCAGTGACAGAAGAGGAAGGAAGAGCCCGCTGCAGATCGCCCTGGGGCTATATGCCGTATCTTCTTTGCTCTGTGTTTTTGCTCCAAATATCAGTATTCTCATTTTCCTTAGATTTGTTCAGGGAGCTTCAGGAGCCGGTGGCATTGTCATATCCAGAGCCATGGTTCGAGATCTTTTTTCCGGCCCGGATATGACGAAGTTCGTTTCTTTATTGATGCTGATTAACGGTATCGCTCCGATCCTGGCTCCTGTGGCAGGAGGACAATTATTGCAGTTCACCTCATGGAGAGGCGTGTTTATTGTTCTTTGTGCCTTAAGTCTGCTTATGCTGCTTGCTGCCTTCTTTGGTTTGCAAGAAACGCTTTCAGCAGAGAATCAGACATCTGGCGGGATCAAACAGACGCTTACGACGTACAAAAAACTGCTGAGTGACCGTGTTTTTATGGGGTATGCAGCCTCACAGGGGCTTGTCATGGCAGCTATGTTCGCCTATATTTCAGGATCTCCTTTCGTCATTCAATATGTGTTCGGTGCCTCACCACAAGCGTTCAGTGTGTTTTTTGCAATCAATGGAGTTGGAATTATCATCGCCAGCCAGATTGCTGGAAAACTTGCAGGAAAAGTCAGCGAAACGGCACTATTGCGAAGCGGGTTGCTGATTGCGTTAGGAGGCAGTATCCTAATGGTCATCGTAAGTCTTGCAACGAAAAGCTTATTCGGCTTGCTCATTTCCTTATTTTTAACGGTATCCAGCGTAGGAATCGTCAGTACGGCCAGTTTTTCACTCGCTATGCAGAATCAGCAAAAGGCAGCAGGGAGTGCTTCTGCGCTGCTAGGGCTGCTGCCTTTTATACTTGGTGGTATTGCAGCACCATTGGTTGGGCTCTGGGGAAGTAATCCTGCTGGTTCAATGGCTTTTATCATTGCACTGTGTGAAGCAATAGCTTTTGTTTTATATTTCTTTTTAACGAAAAAAGTGAAAGAAAACGTGTAAAAGCCAGTCCTTTTTAGGATTGGCTTTCTCTTTTATAGAGACTTATGCTTCCATTTTGTTTGATGAAAAAGACATGGTCTCCCTTCTTTATAGAATTAAAATCCAGTAACGAAACAGAAACAGCCTGGCCTGATGAAAGGCGAATGGTATAGTTGGGCAGGCTTTGAATATTTGTTCCTCTTTCTACCGCTTTTTCTGAGTAATCCTTTTCAAGCACACGGCCTTCAAATTTAGAAAATTTAAACTGTCCCTGTACAAAGTCTGACCACGCGAAATAAAGAAAGAAGACAGCCACGGTCCACAGAATGATGATCTTTGGTTTGCTCAAAGCTTCCACCTCCGGGATTAGTATTTCCTATACTTGAATTAATTACATAAAGGACTTTTTTATTAATTTTTTGAATAATAAGTTTATTTTATTGATAATTTTACCGAAAAGAGTATACTTTAGATAATCTAACATACCGACCGGTTAGTAAGTTGAGAGGAGATGAAGATTTTGGATTTTTCGTATTCTGAAAAAGTGAAAGACTTGCAGAAAAGGATCATCTTTTTTATGGAACAGTATGTATATCCGAATGAGGCTCTTTATGAAGAACAGCTTAATAAGCAAAAGGACCGATGGAGCGCAGTTCCGCCGATAATGGAAGAATTGAAAGTAAAAGCGAGAAAAGAAGGCTTATGGAATCTGTTCTTGCCTGACAGTGAAGATGGAGCTGGACTTACCAGTCAGGAGTATGCCCCGCTATGTGAAATTATGGGACGATCCCTCATTGGGCCAGAAGCCTTTAACTGCAGTGCACCTGATACAGGAAATATGGAGGTACTTGTCCGCTATGGAACGGAAAAACAGAAAGAGTCGTGGCTCAAGCCCCTTTTAGAAGGGACGATCAGATCCTGTTTTTCCATGACAGAACCCGAAGTCGCTTCCTCGGATGCCACGAATATTGAAGCACGCATTGAAAAGGATGGAGATGAATATGTCATCAACGGACGGAAATGGTGGTCATCCGGAGCCGGGGATCCTCGATGCAAAATTGCTATCGTGATGGGAAAGACCAATCCAGGTGCGAACCGGCATGAGCAGCAATCCATGATTCTTGTGCCTTTGGATACCCCTGGGGTGAAGGTGGAAAGGATGCTTTCCGTTTTCGGTTATGATCATGCTCCGCATGGACATGGAGAAATCACATATGAAAATGTACGAGTGCCGGCTGAGAATATCATCTGGGGTGAAGGGAAAGGATTTGCTATCGCTCAAGGAAGGCTTGGACCGGGAAGGATCCATCACTGCATGCGGCTGATCGGAGCAGCAGAAAGAGCGCTTGAAGAATTATGTAAGCGCGTTCAAAAACGGACAGCCTTCGGAAAACCAATTGCAAACCAAGGAGTAATCCGTGAATGGATCGCTGATTCAAGGATTGAAATTGAACAAGCCAGGCTCCTGACCTTAAAAGCAGCATATATGATGGACACTGTCGGCAATAAAGAAGCCAAGACAGAGATCGCTATGATCAAAGTTGTCGCACCTTCAATGGCGCTGCGCGTGCTGGACCGCGCCATTCAGGCTTTTGGAGGAGCAGGGGTCTCTGACGACTTTACACTTGCTGCCCAGTGGGCGAATGCAAGAACATTAAGGCTTGCTGACGGTCCTGATGAAGTCCACCGAGCACAGCTAGCAAGACTAGAACTTAAAAAATACCCGCAAGAACTGTTGGTCCAATAGAATTTTCAAAGAAAGAGGGCAGAAACATGAATGTACTCAAGCTGTTTGATTTAACAGGTAAAACAGCGATCATTACAGGCGGAGGAAGGGGATTAGGGCAACAGATTGCCGAAGCGTTCGCTGAAGCAGGCGCCAACGTTGTTCTCTGTTCCAGAAAAGTTGAGGCCTGTGAGCAAGCAGCTCAGAAGTTAAAGCAACTCGGAATAAAGACACTCGCCTTGAAGTGCGATATCTCAAATCCGGAAGATGTTCAATCTGTGATCGATCGAACGCTGCAGGAATTTGATTCCATCGATATTCTCGTCAATAACAGCGGAGCGACATGGGGCGCACCCGCCGCAGAAATGCCATATGAAGCATGGAAAAAGGTGATCGACGTAAACGTGACAGGCACATTTTTAATGAGCCAGGCTGCAGGGAAAGTGATGATAGAACAGAAATCAGGCAAAATCATCAATATTGCCTCTGTTGCGGGACTTGGGGGCACAGATCCGCGTTATATGGATACGATCGGCTACAACACGAGCAAGGGAGCAGTCATAACTTTCACAAAGGATCTTGCCGTGAAATGGGGGCAGCACAATATTAATGTGAACGCGATAGCTCCAGGATTTTTTCCAACCAAAATGTCGAAAGTGCTCATTGAACACGGAAAAGATGCCATTCTAGAGGGGACGCCTCTCAACCGTTTTGGCAGTGATGATGATCTTAAAGGAGCCGCTCTTTTCCTTGCATCAAATGCTTCTAATTATGTTTCAGGAGACGTGCTGATTGTAGACGGCGGGGCACATGCCTTGTAAAGACAGAAGCAGGGAAGGGTTGAAGTTATGAGACTGCAGGGAAAAACAGCGGTGATTACAGGCGGAGGAGGGGGCATCGGCCGGGCTGCTGCTCTTCTTTTTGCCAAGGAAGGCGCCAAGCTGGCCATCGCTGACGTGAAAGAAGACTTTGGGGAAGAGACCGTTCGTTTAATTAGAGAACAAGGTGGACAGGCCATTTTTATCAAAACAAATGTTACAGACTCTAAGCAGGTAAAAAAGGTGATCGACGCGGCCATTAGCGAGTTTGGGGCTCTGCATATTTTGTTCAATAATGCCGGTATCGGAAACCCTGAGGTAAAAAGTACAGATCTTCCTGAAGAAGAATGGGACCGCATTGTTGATATCAACTTAAAAGGGGTCTTCCTCGGAATCAAACATGGCGTTCCGGAACTGATCAAAGCCGGAGGAGGAGTCATCATCAATACTTCGAGCTTGCTTGGACTTAAAGGGCAGAAATACCTATCCGCTTATAATGCATCAAAAGGCGGAGTTATCCTGCTCACTCAGAACGCCGCACTTGAATATGGCAGACATAACATTCGAGTGAATGCCGTTGCTCCAGGAGTTATCGATACGAGCATCATCGATAACTGGAAGAACAATGAAAGAAAATGGCCGATCATCTCTACCGCCAATGCTCTCGGGAGGATCGGAAAACCTGAAGAAGTGGCAAGAGCGGTGCTGTTCCTCGCTTCAGATGAAGCATCATTTATTACAGGAGCCACTTTATCTGTGGATGGCGGCGGGCTGATTTTTTGAGTGTTTTTTAGAACGGGCTTCACTGGTATTTTTCCGACAAACTCATGACGTCAAAATTGGTTGACTTCTGTCGAGTATCATCTGATCGATAATAAAGTTTTTACCGCCAAAACAGCCATCTCATCAACTTTTAAAAATCTGGAGGGTTAATAATGAGCGAAAACAAAGTTTGGAAAAGCCATTATCCTGAAACCATTCAACCAGATATACAGATTCCTGACCTGTCCATCCCGCAGTTGCTTCACCAGACAGCAGAACGATATCCTAATTACAACGCTTTGTCCTTTTATAGCCAAAAGACCACGTACGGTGAACTGCAGAATCTCGTAAACGGTTTTGCATCCGCTTTGCAGCAGTCGGGAGTGAAAGCCGGAGACCGTGTGGCCATCATGCTGCCGAACTGTCCTCAATATGTGATTACATACTATGGAGTCCTGACTGCCGGAGCGATCGTTACCCAGGTAAATCCGATGCTCGTTGAGCGGGAACTGCAGCATATCCTCAAGGACAGCGGAGCTGAGACCATCGTCGTCTATGAACCGCTTTATGAACAGGTGAAAAAGCAACAGCATGTTTCTCCTTTAAAACGGATCATCTCGGTTAGTTTTGATGAAAACCCAAAAGATCTTTCACCTGACTGGTCTTTTTCTCAGTTTTTGCAAAGCGGCACCGGACGGATCGATCCTGCAGTGATCACTCCTGAACAGGATGTTGCGGTTTTACAATACACCGGAGGGACAACTGGACGTTCCAAAGGCGCCATGCTGACGCATAAAAATATTATCGCTAACGTCCTTCAATCACATGAGTTTTTTAAATATAACATTGAGATCGGGAAAGAAAAGTATTTAACGGTCATTCCTCTTTTCCATGTGTTTGGCATGACTTCCTGTATGAATCTCGCAATCTATACCGCATCAGAATCAATCTTGCTCCCGAGATTCGACATCAATGAGGTTCTTCAAACAATTAAAAAAGAACAACCGACCGTTTTTCCCGGTGTTCCGACGATGTATGTTGCGATCACCAACCATCCGGAAGCTGAAAACTTCGGTATAGACAGTATAAAAGTGTGCAACAGCGGAAGTGCTCCGATGCCTGTCGAACTGCTTCAGGATTTTGAGAGAAAGACAGGTTCAAAGATTCTAGAAGGCTACGGATTATCAGAAGCCTCACCGACCACACATTGCAATCCGATGTTTTCTGAACAAAAAGAAGGGAGCGTAGGCATTGGTCTGCCGTCGACAGATTACCATATCGTGGACTTGGCAACAGGAACTGAAGACGTAAAGACAGGTGAACTTGGCGAGCTCATTATCAAGGGGCCGCAAGTCATGAAGGGTTATTGGAACATGCCGGAGGAGACAGAACATACCCTTCGCAACGGCTGGCTCTACACCGGAGATATAGCCAAGATGGATGATGACGGTTATGTCTTCATCATGGATCGCAAGAAGGATCTTATTATCGCGAGCGGCTACAACATCTATCCAAGGGAAGTAGAAGAAGTGCTGTATGAATTTCCATCCGTTCAGGAGGCCGTTGTGATTGGTGTACCTGATGCTTACAGAGGAGAGGATGTGAAGGCTATCGTCGTATTAAAAGCAGGGAAAACCGCGACAGAGGATGAGATTATTTACTATTGCAAACAAAATTTATCTGCGTATAAGATCCCGCATATCATCGAGTTTCGCGAGCAGCTGCCAAAGACGAATGTCGGTAAAATTCTGCGCAGAGCTTTGCGGGAAGAAGCAAGAATAAAGACAAGGTAGGGACAATTTTATAGATTCATTGAGAAAAAAAGAAAAGGAGAGAAAGAGAATGATATAATTTTGCCTGAAATTGATTAAAGAATGCGAGGACACAGACATGAAGGAAAAAATTACGGAATGCAGCATCCGTTTATTTGAGAAAAAGGGATTCAGTGAAACATCCATACAGGATATTGTTGATGCTCTCGGCGTAACAAAAGGGACTTTTTATTATTATTTTGCAAGCAAAGAAGAACTGCTGATGAACATTCACAACAGATATATTGATGAACTATTAAACCAGCAGGAACGAATCATCTCTGATGAAACGAAATCAAGCAAAGAAAAGCTGTTTGAGATTGTTTATGCGTTAATCGGCAACATCAGACAGGCCGGAGCCAGTGCAAAAGTGTTCTTCAGGGAAATCAAAAACCTGAACGAAGAGCGCCTCTCCCTGATTATTCCTAAACGGGACCGTTTCCGCTTTAACCTGGAGCAGTTGATCCATGACGGCATTGAAAACGGTGAATTTCGTTCTGACCTGAACGAATCCATCGTTACGTTTGGAATTCTTGGCGCAGCTAACTGGAGCTATCAATGGTTCAATCCGGATGGAATGATGTCAGAAAGAGAAGTAGCCGAAATATTTGTAGAAATGATTCTAAATGGCATAGCACATAGAAATTGATACTAAATAACGGGAGGCTATACGATGAAAGCAGAAGATGTACAGCAGATTACTGTATTAGGTGCAGGCCAAATGGGACATCAGATCGCCATGCTGTGCGCGCTTGGCGGATTTGAAACTGTCATACAGGACGTGCAGGAACTGGCGCTTTCCAAAGCAGAGAGCAAACTCAATGCCATTATGGACAAATGGGTAACTAAAGGAAAGCTTTCTGACGATCAGAAAGAAGCGGCTTTTCAGCGCCTTCGTTTCACAACAAGCTTTGAAGATGCGGTCAGAAATACCGATTTTGTGATTGAAGCTGTTGTGGAAAAACTGGATGTGAAGCGAGAAGTGTTTACGAAGCTTGAGCAGTTGGCGCCTGAGCATACCATTTTTGCAACCAACAGTTCAACAATCGTCAATAGTCTGATTGCTTCAGAGACAAACCGTGCGGAGAAGGTAGTTAACATGCATTTCTTTTTCCCGCCTCTCGTGATGGATTGTGTGGAAGTGGTGATGAGTGACCAAACATCCGAAGAAACGGCTCAGCTGACGATGGAGATTTGCAAGCGGATCAACCGTACCGCAGTTCTGCTTAAAAAAGAGATTTCGGGTTTTATTGCCAACCGTATTTTGGGTGCGCTGCAGAAAGAAGCCGTTTACCTGTATGAACAAGGAATCGCTGACTATAAAGACATCGATATCATCTGCCGTAAAGCATTGAACCACCCGATCGGACCATTTGAACTTATGGACTTATCCGGCATCGATGTCGGCTACTATGTCATGGAACAGCGCTATAAAGAGACGGGCGATCCAGAAGACAAGCCGTTTGCCTGCATTGAAGAGAAGGTGAAGCAAGGCCATTTAGGGAGAAAAACCGGCAAAGGCTGGTACAACTATGAAACTGAAGGAGTGAAACTATAATGGGAAAATATCTTGAGGTAGTAAAAGACCATCATCTCGCTGTCATTACGATAAACAATCCGCCGCTGAATGTATTGAGCAGAGCCGTATTCCAGGAGCTTGATGATACGTTCATGGAGTTGGAACATGACCGGGAAACGGTAGCTGTTGTACTAACGGGAGAGGGAGAAAAAGCATTCGTTGCTGGAGCCGACATTAAAGAGTTTCCTCAGATGATGGGGAACCCTGATATGAGGGCACAAGTGATGGAGGTCCATTATATCCTAAACCGAATTGATTCTTTTCCAAAGCCTACGATCGCTGTCCTGAACGGCTTGACACTCGGAGGCGGCTGCGAACTTGCCCTTTCATGCGATATGAGGATTGCGGAGGAACACAGCCAGATCGGATTGCCTGAAGTTACCCTCGGATTATTTCCTGGCGGGGGAGGAACACAGCGTCTTCCCCGCTTAGTGGGAGAAGCGAAAGCAAAAGAAATGATGTTTACAGGGGAACCGATTTCAGCAGCCGCAGCTGAACGAATCGGACTGGTCAATAAGGTAGTTCCTTCCGGTGAAGGACTGGTCAGTGCCAAACAGTTGGCAAGTAAAATCACGCGCCACTCGCTTCAGGCTCTATCACGAATTAAACAATCGGTTGATGTAGGCATTAACAAATCCTTGAATGAAGGCATCGAAGTGGAAGCTTCTCTGTTTCAGGAAGTGTTCCAAACGGAAGATATTAAAGAGGGCGTTCAGGCATTTTTTGAAAAAAGAAAACCAGCCTTTCAGCATCGTTGATCGGTAAGAGGCAGAAAGTGAGGAAAGACATGCATGAAATTGAACTTACGGTACGGTTCTGTGAAACGGATGCCCTGGGCCACATTAACAACACGAGTTATTTTATTTATCTGGAAGAAGCGAGGGTCCGCTGCTTTGAAACCCTCGGCCTTGAAATGAACACGAACGAATGGAGCTTTATTCTTGCTTCCACAAAATGTGACTTCATGGCACAAGGTTATTTTAACGAAAGACTAGTGGTGCGGACCGGGGTATCAAAAATCGGAACAAAAAGCTTTACATTGGAACACGATATCTATAAAGCAGAAACCGAGGAGTTAGTTGCGAGAGGGAATGCAGTCATTGTGTATTTTGACTTTAAAACACAGCAGACTGCTCATATACCAGAATTTCTGCGCGACGCATTGAAAGAGAATCTAGTATTGCAGACTCAAGAGTCAGAATCTTGAAATAAATGAATCGAGGAGGAGGAAGACATGAGTAAGGATACGATAGCCGTTCGCCAGGGAGAAGAACTGGATCTTGCTGCTCTTGAGCGTTTCCTTAGGCATTCTATGGATGAATTGCCGGAAGAGACGCTGGAAATCCTGCAGTTCTCCGGTGGCCATTCCAATTTGACGTATCAGCTCAAAATGGGAGAATGGGAAGCCGTTCTGCGGAGGCCGCCGATTGGCCCCGTTGCGCCAAAAGCCCACGATATGGAGCGGGAATTCCGTATTCTGTCTGAGATTCATGAAATGTTCCCGCCTGCTCCAAAGCCTCTTCTTTTTTCAAAAGGAGAGGAGATCGTTGGCCGACCGTTTTTCTTGATGGAAAGAAAACATGGAATCGTAGTTGATATCTCTTTTCCGAAGGGAGTCCAGGTGAATCGGCATCTATGCGGCCAGATTTCCAGTGAGATGGTGAATCAGCTTGTCCAGCTGCATGCCATTGACTACAAAAAAACAGGATTATCTGAAATCAGCAAGCCTGATGGGTTCATGGAACGGCAGGTGCATGGATGGATATCCAGATATGATCGTTCGAAAACCGATGATATACCGGAAGTGAAGCATTTGACCACATGGCTTGCGGACCATATCCCAACACAGCAGCCCGCTTCCATGATCCATTATGATTACAAGCTCAATAACAGTATGTTTGATCAGCGCTTGAACCACATGACAGGATTGTTTGACTGGGAGATGAGTACGGTTGGAGACCCTCTCGCCGATCTTGGAGTCGCCATGGGATACTGGATTGAAGCCGATGATCCCGATCTTTTGAAAACGGGACTGGGAAAACCGCCTGTAACCACTATGGAAGGTTTTTTTACGAGGGAACAGTTTATAGAGGAATATGCTAAAAAAAGCGGTAGAGACGTTAGCGCAATCAATTTTTACTTAACGTTCGCCTATTTCAAACTAGCTGTTATCTGCCAGCAAATCTATTACCGGTATAAAAAAGGGCAAACCGAGGATGCCCGCTTTTCACAATTTCATCACTTTGTCAAAAGCTTGATCCTGCATGCCTCCCATACTGCTTTTGGACAATGAGGTGAAGAGATGAAAGTCCATTTGCTTTTGAAAAAGGAAGAGATCCATTCTGAAAAGATGGCTGAAAATAACAAGATTGCCGTGGTACTTGATGTCTTGTTGGCGACCACGACCATCGTATCTGCGTTGTATCAAAGAGCAAAAGATGTAATTCCTGTGAAAGACCACAACGAAGCGCGGGAGTTATCAAAAATGTTCCAAAAGGGAGATTACCTTCTGGCCGGAGAGCTGCATGCCAAACCAATTGACGGTTTTCTATATCCGAGCCCTTTATTGCTCAGCCGCCAAGTCCAGGGAAAAACACTTATCTTATCCACGACGAACGGCACAGTGGCTCTTCGAAAAACAGCAGGGGCACAAAAAGTATATATTTCTTCTTTACTGAATAATACAGCGACTGCTAAGGCTTTGTTACATCACAATAGTTCGAGTACGATCGTTATCATCTGCTCCGGCAATTTTGGAGAGGTGAGCCTCGAGGATGTATATGGAGCAGGACATCTCATTACGGCGTTAGTTGAGCTGGGTGGAGAACCGCTGCAGCTGAGTGACGCTGCCCAAACGGCCTACTATCTGTATAAAGGAAACAGACAGAATGCTTATCAGGTTCTTCAGTCGTCCTATGTTGGAAATTTATTTGCCAGATACGGCTTATTTGACAACTTGGATTTTGCCTCTGCTGTCGATGCAGCCCCTGTTGTTGCGGTGCTGAAGGATGGGAAAGCCATCATTGAACAAGCGCACGCCCAACAGCAATCTTAAACACAGAAAGGGAGGGAATTTTCATGGCACAAACCGGTACGAGAGTGAAAGGCTCCGGATTTTTATTTTCATCCATAGATTTGGAGCACTTGTTTACCCCGGAGGATTTCACTGAAGAACATGTGATGATCAAGGCAACGGCCAGGCAATTTATTGAAAAAGAAGTCGGACCTTATCGTGAAAACATCGAGAGCCAGGATTTTAAACGGATTGTTTCTTTATTAAAAAAAGCAGGGGAGCTTGGACTTTTGGCTCACAGTATTCCTGAACAATACGGCGGGCTTGGCCTCGATAAGATCAGCAAGGGCATCGTCGGTGAGATGGTCGGCCCTTCAAGCGGATACGGCGTAGCGCATTCCAATCATACGTGTATCGCCACACTGCCAATCACCTATTTCGGTACACCAGACCAAAAGAAAAAATACCTTCCGAAAATGGCATCAGGTGAATTCCTAGGTGCCTATTGTCTGACAGAACCGAATGCCGGCTCAGATGCCTTGGCCGCGCAAACGACAGCAGTCCTGAACGAGGAAGGCACTCATTATGTTTTAAACGGTACAAAAATCTATATTACCAACGCTGTTTTTTCAGACACCTTTATCGTGTATGCCAAAGTGGATGGATCGAAATTTACAGCTTTTATTGTTGAAAAGGATTTTCCAGGCTTAGCACTTGGACCCGAAGAAAATAAAATGGGGATCAAAGGTTCATCGACCCGGTCGGTTATTCTTGAAGATTGTCTCGTACCCGTGGAAAACCTGCTTGGCGATATCGGAAAAGGCCATGTTATCGCCTTAAATGTCCTGAACCTTGGAAGATTTAATCTCGGATCCGCCACCATGGGAGCTGCAAAATACGGGTACCAGAAAGCGGTACAGTTTATTCAGGAACGTAAACAATTTAAGCAGCGGATCGCTGACTTTCCAGCTACGAAAGAAAAAATCTCCAAACTGGCTGCCCGCCTGTATGCGGCAGAATCTCTCCAGTACCGGACGGCAAGCTTAATTGAAGATGCTCTTCGAGATCTGAGTGATTCTTCTGATTTGAAAACTGTCGGAACACGGTTGAGTGAATACTCCACAGAATGTGCGATCTGTAAAGTCTATGGATCGGAAACATTGGATTATATCGCTGATGAAGCGCTTCAGCTGCATGGCGGTGCAGGATTTATAAAAGAATACGGGATTGAACAGATGTACAGAGACTCAAGGATCAACCGTATCTTTGAAGGTACGAACGAAATTAACCGGCTGCTCATTCCAACCCACCTTTTTAGAAAGGCAATAAAAGGGGAGATCGACCTTCAAACCTCTATCCAAGGTGCAGTCCGGTCCTTGCAGCAGGCGAAGGAACAAGGCACCTCCCTTATGGCTGCAGAACGGCACGCTATAGAAACCATACGCCATCTGTTCCTTCTCTCTGCAGGTATAGCCTATGAAGCATTTGGTGATGGATTGATTCAGGAACAGGAGGCTTTAATGGCACTCGCTGATTTAGCCATAAACCTTTATGCAGCTGAATCTTCTGTATTCCGTACTTTGAAAGCCGTCAAGAAAAGCGGGGCTGAAAAGGCAGCCCTCAAAACAGCCCTGACCCACACGATATTAGAAGACAGTCTGTGGGAAGCTGAAATGCTGGCACGCAAGCTTGTCCACGAACTGACGGATGGTGAGAAAACAAATCAGCTTGTATTGTTGATCACGCAATCTTGTAACTGCTGTCATCAATTTGGGAAAAGTGTCGCTAGAAACCGCATGATCGCAGAGAAACAATATGAAGCAAATACTTTTATTTGCTAAAGGAGCAGGGTTATGAAGTTCACGCACTCTATTGCCCTAATCACCGGAGCCGGCAGCGGAATAGGGCAAGCCGCTGCAATCAAACTGGCGAAAGAGGGAGCCAAAGTGATTTTAGTCGGCCGGACAAAGTCTAAACTGGAAAACACGTCGGCAGAGATCAGCAAAATTCCCAATGCTCAGGCAGCGGGAATTTTCACAGCAGATGTAACGAGTGAAAAAGAAGTTGAGGGATTGGCAGAACACGTCCAATCGCAATTTGGTGAGCTGCACGTGCTGATCAATAATGCAGGTGGCAGCTCCCAAACAAGAATCATGGAAACTGCTGCCAGTGAATGGGATCACGTACAAAGCGCCAACTTAAAGAGCGTGTTTCTCGTTTCTCGTATGCTAGGAAAAATCATGATTGATGGTGCCAAAAAAGAAACAAAACGGCAGAACCGGGCCATTGTTAATGTAGCCTCCCTTTCCGGACATCAGGCAGGTGCCCATATTCCGCATTACAGTGCTGCAAAAGCCGGTGTCATCAATTTTACGAGAGCACTTGCCTTGGAACTATCCCCTTATTGCATCCGTGTCAACTCTGTTTCTCCCGGTTTTATTGAAACACCGCTCACAGAAGAAGGCCTTGAGAATGAACAATTTGTAAGAGCCATCAAAAAAAATACCGCATTAAAAAGGGTCGGCAAGCCGGAGGAGATCGCCAATATTATATCTTTTCTAGCATCGAGTGAAGCTTCTTATATGACAGGGTCAGACGTACTAGCTGACGGCGGCTGGCTCATTATGTAATTAAAGGAGGAGAAAATAATGAATCAAGAACACCTTTTAGTAGAATTCGAGGGTCCGATAATGATCCTCACCTTAAACAGACCGGAGAGTTTAAATTCCTTCAGCGAGGAAATGATCACCGGGTTGACCGATGCATGCGCTGAAGCACAAAACCGAGAAGATATAAAAGTCATCGTGCTCAAGGGAGCTGGTCGCTCTTTCAGTGCAGGCGGTGATGTCAAAACGATGGGGCAGGCGACTTCCAATGATGTGTATCAGCATATCGGCAAACTCAACCGCTGCATCCTGGCGATGAAAGAAACGGAGATTCCGATCATTGCTGCTGTCCACGGATTTGCTGCGGGGGCCGGCTTTAACCTTGCGATGGCCTGCGACTTAATCGTCTCTGCAGAAGACAGCAAATTTGCGCTGAGTTTCTCACAGGTCGGACTGATCTCTGATGGAGGAGGCTCTTACTTCCTGCCTAAGCTCATCGGGCCTCATCTAGCAAAACAGTTCTTTTTCAGCGCCGAGCCGATTTCTGCAGAGAGACTTTACCAACTAGGAGTAATCAATTACCTGGCTCCACTTGAAAGGCTGGAGGCTGAAGTGTTCAAATTGGCTGCTAAACTGGCAAACGGTCCTGTGGCAGCCTTTGGAAAGATGAAAAAACTTATTGATGCTTCCTATCAATCTACCCTTGAAGAGATTCTTGAGCAGGAACGTTTAAACCAGACACTTATGATCTCAACAGAAGATCATCAAGAAGGCATTTCGGCGTTTAAAGAAAAAAGACAGCCCGTGTTTACCGGCAAATAGGAGGATGACGATGAAAGCAGTACGATTTAAAGAATATGGCGGACCGCAAGTGCTGGAGAATGTTGAACTCGACAAACCTGTTCCTAAAGGACATGAAGTACTGATTGAAATCCATGCTGTCGGCGTGAATTATGCAGATACGGCACGCAGAGAAGGCCAATATGTCATTCCTACACCTTTGCCATTTGTTCCAGGAGCTGAAGTCGCAGGGGTCGTTGTTGAAACAGGAGAGAAATCCGCTCACATAAAACCTGGCACAAGGGTCGTGACCTTAATTGAATCCGGTGGCTACGCAGAATATGCGCTGGCTGATGGAAGATTTGTAATACCGATTGATGACCATCTCGATTTTCAGCAGGCTGCCGCATTGCCTTTGCAGGGATTAAGCGCCTACCATATTCTTAAAACGATGGGAAGGCTTGAAGAAGGAGAAACGGTGCTCGTTCATGCGGCAGGCGGAGGAGTCGGAACGATCGCTGTCCAGCTTGCGAAGCTTTTTGGAGCCGGAAAAATCATAGCAACTGCCAGTTCTGAGGACAAGCTGGAACTTGCGCGGCAGATGGGCGCTGATGTGGCGGTCAACTATACGGAGGATGGCTGGGAAAATAAAGTTCTCGAAGCAACAGATGGCAAAGGCGTAGATGTGGCTCTAGAAATGGCAGGAGGCGATGTGTTCCATAAGACACTGAAATGTCTCGCTGTGTTTGGCAGGATTGTTGTTTATGGTGTCGCTAGCGGGGAGCCAAGCAAATTTTATCCTTCGAACCTTATGGGAAAAAATCAATCCGTGATAGGATTTTTCCTTCCGCAGATCATGAGAAGGCCTGACCTGTTAAAGCCAAGCCTTCAGGAGCTGTTTACGTATCTGGCTCAAGGCAAGCTGAAACTGACCATCGGTGAAGTTTTCCCTTTAAGAGAGGCTGCACAGGTTCATGACCTCATGCAGTCAAGAAAGACAAAAGGAAAGCTGCTGTTAAAGCCATAATAACAGAGATGAACATACAATTAAAAAAGAAAAATATGCCTCTTCATTAGTGAAGAAAGCTTCAGGAAGAAGAAAAATTGTAAGATGAGGCAGTGTCTGGACGATGAATTCAATGGTGGAAACGGTGACAGGTCCTATCTCTGTTAGACATTGATTCATGAGCATTTCATATTTGGCTATCCCGGCTAACGGAGACGTAACTCTGGGGAGATTTAATGAAGAAGAGGCACTGCTCATGGAGAATTGGACACCTGCTCATCTTTTCCTCAACATCCTGCCTGAATTAAAGGAAAGAGGAGTGACCATTATGCAATTTGAAAAAATGTTTAATGAGAATGCCAAAGGTCTTTTCAGCGGGGTGACAGAGAAAGTCATTTCTTGATAACAGCATGCGAAAATGGGCTGTCCAGAAAGTCGAAANNGGACAGCCCCTTTTTTATGATAATTGAATGGCATCTTCAACAGGATAGAGGGATAGATCAATATCCAGTTCCATTTCTAACGCCAGTTTAGCAAGCTGCTCTCCGATAAAAGGACCCATCGTTAGCCCTGAAGCACCGAGTCCGTTGGCAAACAGAATTCCTTCCCAGCCAGGCAGTTTCCCAATCACAGGCAGAAATCCTGGAGTAAATGGGCGAAAGCCTGCTCGAGCCTCGGTGAATGAGGCATCAGACAGACCCGGGGCGGTTTCTAATCCTTTATTAAATACTTCATGCAGACCTCCGGCTGTAATACGATGGTCATAGCCATCAGGATCGTTTTCATGAGTCGCCCCGATAATGATGCGGCCATCATCGAGCGCCAGCACGTATTGATCACTGGGCGGCATCACAACAGGCCAATGACTCGTGTCAGTATCACGAAACTGCAGATGAACGATCTGCGCTTTTTGATACGTTACGTTCATATGGATTCCCAATGGTTCAAACAGCGCATTCGCCCACGCCCCTGCACATACGATAACCTTGTCCCCTTCTATCGATTCGCCACCGGCTTTAACACCGGTTACTCTATTTCCGCTGAATAGGAGAGAGGCATCTTCCTTCACCAAGAGAGCTCCATTTTTTTGTGCGCCGCGAAGCAAAGCATCACGAAGAGCACGTCCATCAACCCGTGCCGCGCCGCTCACATGCACGGCACCATAGTCTACTTTTAGAGCAGGGAACAGAGCTTGAGCTGCCTCAGGAGTCAGGATTTTTATTTCTCCCATTTCAGGTGCTTCTTCTTTCCGTTTCAACGCACGTTCTTCCATCTTCCTCAGTTTTTCATGGTCATGATGCAGGCTGACGGCACCTACACGAGCATAGCCCGTTTCTGTTTCACCATCTGCTCGCAGCTGTTCAATTAAAGCCGGATAAAAGGCTGCGCCGTTTTTAGCCAGTGCATACCATGCTTTATTCCGCCTCTGAGACAGCCATGGGCAGATGATGCCTGCTGCAGCATCTGTAGCTTGCCCTTGGTGTTTCCGGTCGACAACGATGACCTCAGCACCTTTTTTGCTTAAAAGATAAGCGGCAGACGCCCCGAGGATTCCTGCACCGACGATAACATATCTTTGCATTTTTTCAGCATCCTTTACTTGGTTGATCCATTTCTATTATAACCGAATCATTGAATAGAGAAAAAAGTCCATTTTATGTATAATAAGAGGTGTTGAATGGTAAGTTGTGTTATTGAAAATGAAGTTGAAAGAGAGTGGAACATAATGGGACGTAAGTGGAACAACATTAAAGAGAAAAAAGCGTCAAAAGATGCCAATACGAGCCGCATCTACGCTAAATTCGGCCGTGAGATCTACGTGGCGGCAAAGCAGGGAGAACCTGATCCTGAATCCAACCAGGCATTAAAAGTCGTTCTTGAACGTGCAAAAACATACAGTGTGCCTAAAAATATCATCGATCGTGCCATTGAAAAGGCGAAGGGCGGATCGGATGAAACGTATGACGAGCTTCGTTACGAAGGATTCGGCCCAAATGGTTCAATGGTCATCGTTGACGCGCTAACAAATAATGTGAACCGGACGGCTGCGGATGTGCGTGCGGCCTTCACGAAAAATGGCGGGAACATGGGTGTTTCCGGCTCAGTGGCCTATATGTTTGATGCGACAGCCGTATTTGGCATCGAAGATAAAACGGAAGAGGAAGTACTGGAAATCTTAATGGAAGCGGATGTTGATGCCCGTGACATTATTGAAGAAGACGGTTCTGTCATCGTGTATGCAGAGCCTGACCAATTCCATGCTATACAAGAAGCATTCAAGAATGTCGGGATTACCGAATTTGCAGTAGCCGAGCTTACCATGCTGGCACAAAATGACCTGTCCCTTCCTGAAGATGCACAGAATCAATTTGAGAAAATGATCGATGCGATCGAAGACTTGGAAGATGTTCAGCAGGTTTACCACAACGTAGACCTTAGTGAATAAAAAGAAAAAGGGGCTGTCCA
>NZ_JARMMC010000020.1:0-2942 GCF_036216745.1 Fictibacillus sp. B-59209
GATACTGATTTTTCATGGAGAGAGTTCATCTATAGCCATAACGGCGAACTGCTTGGCGCCTACGGCAATTTTGTGAACCGGACACTTAAATTTATTGAAAAATATTACGGGGGCTCTTGCCAAAGAGTAGAGTTGATCGTATCGCAGAATCCCTTTTACCTCCTCTTTACCAAAAGACAGGCCGTTTGATTGAAGAGTCCCGTTTTAAAGAAGCACTTGAAGAAATTTTCGCTTACATCCGTTCGGCGAATAAATATTTTGATGAACAGCAGCCTTGGAAACAAATTAATGAGAACCCTGCTGGCTGTGAGACAACAATGGCTACCTGTGTTGCCATTATCGCTAATCTCGCGCAGCTGCTGGAACCATTCCTTCCTTTTTCGAGCAAAGAAGTCCAGCAGGCACTTGGAATGAAAGAATCATCGTGGAAGGTGATTTATCCGGATCGAATTCAGCTTTCAGGTGTAAAGCCGCTGTTTGAGCGGATTGATATTAAACAGATCAACGAGGAACTAAAGCGCTTGGGTAATCCTTCTTGATCCTTACAAAATGAAAGGACGAAACACCCGAACCTGGGGTTCGTCCTTCTTTTTACTTTACATCACCTTTTTATCCAACTGGCTGGCTGATTCATCCATAACGGGGCGCTTCCAGAGAATTATCCCTCCGATCAAATACAACAAAGAGGTAAGATAAAACAATGAGCCGATGGTTAGAAAATCAATCATGTATCCTGTCATGATGACAGCAAGTGCTGCCCAAATAGACGTCCATAAATGATAGTGGCCCACCTTTTTACCGGCATTGCTTCTTTCCGTGTGGCGGGATAGGGCTGTTTTTTCTGTTGTTTTCTGAAATGCTCCCAAAAGGCCCATAACTATCTGAATAACATAAACATGCCAGGTCTCAGATAGGACTGGAACCAGCAGCATGACCACCGCCATTCCCCATGCATAGATCAGCAGCAGTATACGGTCACCAAACCTGTCACTCACTTTGCCAATGAACGGATGAAATAAGGCGGAAGATAAAGCAAACAGACCATAGGCCCAGCCGAATTGAGAATAGCTGTTACCCAGATTTCGGAGAAGCAGCAGATAAAAAGGAAATGCGATGCTGCTTGCCGTCATCATGACGCTTTGTGAACGTATGAGCTGTTTATAGGTCATCTCCGTACTCCTTATAAAAGTAGTTCATGAACATTTCGGACGGATCATACTTTCTTTTCAGTGCAAAGAATTCCTGCGTATGCGGATAGGCACGTTCCAGCTGGCTTTGGCTGGCGAAAGGGTAATAAGGCAGATAATAGCTGCCTCCATGATCGAGTGTAATTTTAATGAGCTTGCGGACTACTCTTTTAGTATCAGCAGTGCCTTTCTTGCTTTTCTCCTGATTGATCAGCCAAACAAGGGCAAACATATCCTTTTTCGCATACGTCATCATCGCCTGCTGGTCTTGATCAACATAGCGTATCGTAATATTCAGCACATTCAGATCTTCTTTAGTAAGAACTGCCTTTAAGTCATCCACATAAGAAGAGAATTCATCCACTGGAACAAAATATTCCTGCAGGATCTCTGTCCTGTTTTGACTGTCATATTCCATAAATTCACTGTCTGAACGCATAACATTATTCCGTGTCTCCACTTTTCCATTTTGCTTCAGAAAATAGTTTTTCTGAGTTTTCCATAATAATTCCTTGCCCCAGCTGCTGTACCGTGACGTTCCGAGCAATACTTTAGGCAGCACGACATTTCCATCGTTCCTCAGCGGCTCGTTTTTTGTTGATTTTTGATTCTGCAGCAACCGGTAATTGGTAACGTACATCTCTTTAAAAAACGAAGGATCGGGTGCCATGGACAGGCGGGCCATATGCATACGGATGTTAGGATCATGCTTGACCTTTCTTTTAAAATAGTCCGTATACTCACTGTAGTCCATCGCGATTACTTCATTTTCATACCATTCATCCTGTGCTAATTTAAGTGTTACATCTAGTATGACGCCAAATAAACCATAACCCCCATTCACGAGTTCAAACAGCTTATGATTTTGTTTTCTGCTGACATTAATAATCGTCCCATCTGCTTTTAACAGCCGCAAAGACTCTACCGTATCAATTAAAGAACCATACCTTATATCTCTCCCATGTACATTGACACTGATCGAACCGCCAACGGTGAAAATATTTTGGGACTGCATCACTTGAACGGCGAGTCCATTTCTATGTATATAACGCTGGATATCGTTCCATGTTGCTCCGCTCTGAACAGTAATTCTTTTTTTATCAGGCTGAAAATTCAGTACTCTATTGTATGTTTTCATATCAAGCATAATAGAGTCTGGGAAGTACGTTTGCCCTCCCTGGCTGTGCTGCATGCCCGCAATGGATATCTTTTCCCCTGATTCCGACGCATCCTTAATCCATTTCTGAAGTTCTTTCTGTGATGTGCTCCGTCTGATTTCCTTTACTTTTGTCGGCAATAAACGTGCCGCATCTTCCACGGTTTTAGATTCCTGCCGATGTTTGTATGCAGCAAATGACGCCGTCCAGCCGACTATGAAAATCAGCAAGAAAACAGCTAAAATAATATTTCTCTTCATAAAATAATCCTTCCTATCCACTGTTCCTTCGTCCGCGTTTATGTTACCAAATTAACCCATATATGTATATAGTTGTTTTCACCTAGACAGATTGGTAACAGCCAAAACAAAAAGGATGGATTTCTCCACCCTTTTTCCAATCTTATTTAGGAGCTTTTCATCTTTATTTCTGGAAGCTTTTTCACTGGTTGTTTCTTTTATCCCAACCTTTAAACCTATGACCGCGTATAGAATGGCTGCAGCTGTAACAGACAGCCATAGGAAGGTATGTAAACCGAGTCCATGATCACCAGCAAAACCTCAGAACATAACTTCAGTAAAAAGGGGCTGTCCTGAAA